>CAJYRU010000018.1 GCA_913777295.1 uncultured Sphingomonas sp.
GGCGGATCGACCATCAGCCAGCAGACCGCCAAGAACGTGTTTCTCTGGCAGGGCGGCGGCTATGTCCGCAAAGCGATGGAAGCCTATTTCACCGTCCTGATCGAGGCGATGTGGGGCAAGCGGCGGATCATGGAAGTCTATCTGAACGTCGCCGAAACCGGCATCGGCACCTATGGCGTCGAAGCCGGCGCCCGCCGCTATTTCAAGCACGGCGCCGACAGGATGGGCGCGCGCGAGGCGGCACAGATCGCCGCCGTCCTCCCGCTTCCTAAGAAACGCGCCGGCATCGCCCCCACCGGCTTCACCCGCCGCTATGCCCGCACGATCGAACGCCGCATCGGCATCGTACAGCGCGAAGGGCTGGACAGCTGCCTGAAATAACCTTCGTCATTCCGGCGAAGGCCGGAATCCACGGTAACGAAACGTTGGCGGCACAAGCAAGCCGATCCGTTTCCATGGATTCCGGCCTTCGCCGGAATGACGAACGGGGTGACGGCACTGCCCGCCAAAACACGTCACCCCAGCGAAGGCTGGGGTCTCCTACTGGCGGGCGTTACGTTTCCACCGCTGAAGACACCAGCCTTCGCTGGGGTGCCGTTCGTCTCCAGTCGGAAAACGACGTTACTTCGTCGCCCGATCGACCGCGTCGCCCGCCTTGTCGGCCGCATCGCCGACGCTCTTCGCCGCCGACGTGACTGCGCCCGTCCGGGCATTGTCGTTATTCGCGTTGTTCAGCAGGAAATAGGCGCCGACGATCACCGCCAGCAGGATCGCCAGGCCGATCAACAATCCGCCGCCCGACCCGCGTCGTTCGATGATCGTGGTATGCGGAGCGCCGGCGGTGGTCGTTTCGATACGGTCGGGTTCCATGGCTTCCTCTCCCTCAACGATTGATGGAGCCATGAACCGTCACATCCGCCGCTTGTTCCAGCAGCGTTCCGAACCGGTTAAAACGGCAGCTTGAAGCCCGGCGGCAGGGGCAGGCCGTTGGTCAGCTTCGACATTTCGGTCGAACTCGCCGCGTCCGCCTTTGCCCGCGCGTCGTTGAACGCCGCGACGATCAGGTCCTCCAACATCTGCTTCTCGCTCGCCTGCAACAGCGAATCGTCGATGTCGACGCCAAGGATCCGCCCCTTGGCAGACGCCCGGACCTTTACCAGCCCGCCGCCCGATTGTCCGTCGACCTCGATCGTGTCGAGGTTCGCCTGCGCCTTGGTCAGTTCGTTCTGCACGTTCTGCGCCATGGCCATGATGTCGTCGAGATTCTTCATCGCGCGATACTCCCGTCGCTGCGTTGCCAATGATCGAGGGTGGCGTCCGGAAACGCCGCCAGTGCCGCCTGTACCAGCGGCGAATTGAGGACCTGTTCGCGCTCCGATTCCGCCTTCGCCGTTTCCTGCTCGCGCAGGGTCGGTTCGCCCGCCCCCTCGCCGATCAGAACGCGCCAATGGCTGCCGGTGATCCCCTTCAGCGCATTTTCCAGATCACGGGTGAAGTCGGCGGGCAAGGGCCGCGCGCCGCTCAGTTCGACCAGCTGCGGCTCCAGCCGGATCAGCCGCGCGCAATTGCGAAACTGCGCCTCCAGCGAATGCCGCCCATGCTTCGACAGCAGCTGTGCAACCTGTTCGGCCGTCTCGGGCAGCGGATCGGCCACCGCCACCGGTTCGGCGACAGGCGCCGGTGCCGGTGCCGGTGCCGGAGCAGAAGGCGCGCCGATCGCCGGCATCTGCCCGGCGGCCAGCTGCTTCGCCAGCGTACCCGGATCGGGCAGCGACGATGCATGGACGATGCGCAGCAAGGCCATCTCGCACGCCTCGATCGGAAGCGCGGCGCGCGACACTTCCTCATGGCCCTTCAGCAGCAGCTGCCACAGCCGGTGCAGCATCGGAAACGACAGCGCGCTCCACCCGTCGAACGCCGCGCGTTCCTCAGCGGATTGCCCCGGCCCGCGATCCCCGCCGACCTTGACGATCGTCACCGCATGAACCGTCTCCAGCAGCGTGCGCAGCACCGATGCCGGATCGACGCCCAGATCATATTGCGCGCGCAGCGCCCGCAGCGCCCCCGGCCCGTCGGCCTTCAAAAGCAGGTCGAACAGCGACCGGATCGCGCCGCGATCGGACAACCCCAGCATCTGCCGCACCGCATCGGCGCGCACGCCCTCGCCGTCCAGCCCGCCATGGGCGATCGCCTGGTCGAGGATCGACAGCCCGTCACGCGCCGACCCTTCCGCCGCGCGCGCGATCAGTTGCAGCGCCTCCGGCTCGGCCTCGACGCCCTCGGCTTCAACTACATGCGCGAAATGCTGGCTGAGCAGATCGGCCGGAATGCGCCGGAGGTCAAAGCGCTGGCAACGCGACAGGACGGTCACCGGCACCTTGTGGACCTCGGTCGTCGCCAGCAGGAATTTGACGTGTGCGGGCGGCTCTTCCAGCGTCTTCAGCAGCGCGTTGAACGCCGGCGTCGACATCATATGCACTTCGTCGATGATGTAGATCTTGAAACGCGCCGACACCGCCGCATAGCGCACCGCCTCAGTCATCTCGCGCACGCTGTCGACACCGTTGTTCGACGCGGCGTCGATCTCGACCACGTCGATATGCCGCCCCTCGGCAATCGCGCGACACGGCTCGCACACCCCGCACGGATCGATCGTCGGCCCGCTCTGCCCGTCCGGGCCGATGCAATTCAGCGCCTTGGCGATCAGCCGCGCGGTCGACGTCTTGCCGACCCCGCGCACCCCGGTCAGCAGGAACGCATGGGCGAGGCGACCGCGCTTGATCGCATTGCCCAGCGTGGTGACCATCGCATCCTGCCCGATCAGCTGGCTGAACGTCTGCGGCCGATATTTGCGCGCCAGCACGCGGTACGGCTGCGC
>CAJYRU010000019.1 GCA_913777295.1 uncultured Sphingomonas sp.
CCGCTGGCGCAGCTGAAGGACCGCGTGACCGAGGTGGCGAAAGTGCTGCTGGCCAAGAACCCGGTCGCGCTGAAGGCGACCAAGGACGCGATGAAGCGCGTCGGCGTCATGAGCTATGACGATGCCGAGGACTATCTGGTCCGTGCGCAGGAAGCGGCCAATTCCTACGACAGCGAAGGCCGCAAGGAAGGCATCCGCCAGTTCATCGACGAGAAGAGCTACAAGCCCGGGCTGGGCGCGTACGACAAGGATCGCGCGAAAGCCTGACCCGAACGATCCTCCCCGGCACGGGGAGGGGGACCATGCGCAGCATGGTGGAGGGGGGTGTCGACATCCGGAACGGTTGCGTTGCGTGGATACCCCCCTCCGTCAGCGCTGTGCGCTGCCACCTCCCCGTGGACGGGGAGGAAAGGGACACATTCCATGCCCGACCTTTCCCGCCTGCTCACCCCCCGTTCGGTTGTCATCGTCGGCGCATCGCCGACGCCGGGGGCGCTGGGCAATTCGGTGCTGCGCAATCTCGAACGGCACGGCTATGCCGGCGATATCCACCTCATCAACCCGAAGCGCGATACGATCGACGGACGGCCCTGCCTGAAGGCGATCGAGGATCTGCCGATGGGGGTCGATGCGGCGGTGCTGGCGATTCCGGGGCCGGCGGTGCTGGGCGCGGTCCGGGCGCTGGCGGCACGCGGGGTCGGCGCGGCGATCATCTTTTCGGCCGGGTTTGCCGAAGGGGGCGAGGAGGGCCTGGCGGCGCAGGCGGAGGTCGCGCGGATCGCTGCCGAGCATGACATGGTGGTCGAGGGGCCGAACTGCCTGGGGCTGGTCAACTATGCCGCCGGGGTGCCGCTGACCTTTGTCGGGGCGCCGGTACTGGATCTGGGCGACAAGCCGGCGGTCGGCATCGTCAGCCAGTCTGGCGCGATGGCCGTCGTGCTGGGCACCACGCTGATGGCCAAGGACCTCGGCATCACCGCGTCGATCTCCACGGGGAACGAAGCGGCGTCGGGCGTCGAGGATTATGTCGAGCATCTGATCGCCGACCCGGCGACGCACGCGATCGCGATGATCGTCGAGCAATTCCGCCAGCCCGCGCGCTTTCTGCGCCTTGCGGAACAGGCACGCGCGGCGGGCAAGCATATCGTGCTGCTCCACCCCGGCACGTCGAGCGCGGCGCGCGAAAGTGCCGCGACGCATACCGGCGCGATGGCCGGCGACTGGCAGCTGATGCGGACCAAGGTCGAGCGCGCCGGCGTCGTGCTGGTCGACAGCCTCGAAGCGCTGGGCGATGTCGTCGACATCGCGGTGCGCGCCAAGCCGGTGCGGCGCGGCGGCACGGCGGTGCTGACCGAAAGCGGCGCGTTCAAGGCGCTGACGCTCGACCTAGCCGAGGCAATCGGCCTCGACCTGCCGCCGATGGCGGGGGCGACGGCGGCGGCGATGCGCGGCGCGATCCCGGATTTCATTCCCGTGTCCAACCCGATGGACCTGACCGCGCAGGCGCTGGTCGACCCCGACCTGTATCGGCGCACGCTGATCCCGCTGCTGGCCGACGACGCCTATGTCGCTCTGGTGTTCGGCATCATCCAGACCGATCCGGCGACCTCGGCACGCAAGTTCCCCGCGATCATCGACGCGGTGCGCGCGCTCGCGCCGGACAAGCCGGTCCTCTTTGCCGGACTGGACGACGGCGCGCCGGTGCCGGGCGAATATATCGCCGGGCTGCGCGCGATCGGCGTGCCCTATTTCCCGTCGCCCGACCGGGCGTTCCGTGCGCTGCGGCACCTGCTGCGCCACGCCGCGCGCGACTTTGCGGTGGTGGCGGCCGATCCGGTCGCCCTAGCCCTGCCGGGCGGGGTCATCCCCGAATATCGGGCGAAAGAATTGCTGGCGCCGGTCGGCATCCCGTTCCCGGCGGGCGGGTTCGCCGCGACCGTGGCCGAGGCGCAGGCGATTGCCGGGCGCGTCGGCTATCCGGTCGCGATCAAGGCGCAGGCGGCGGTGCTCAGCCACAAGAGCAATGCCGGCGGCGTCCTGCTGAACATCGCCGACGATGCCGCACTGGCGGCGGCATGGGACCGGCTCTTCGCCAATGTCGCCGCCTATGACGCGACCATCGCGCTCGACGGCGCGCAGGTGGAAGCGATGGGCAGGCGCGGCGTCGAGCTGATCGTAGGCGCGCGCAACGACCCCGATTGGGGGCCGGTGATCCTGGTCGGGTTCGGTGGCGTCACCGCCGAGCTGCTGCACGACGTCCGGTTGCTGCCGATCGATCTGACGCATGACGCGATCGTCGCCGAACTGCGCGCGCTGAAGCAGGGGGCGCTGCTCGACGGTTATCGCGGTTCGCCCGCGCTGGATGTCGATGCGGTCGCCGCGCTGATCGCCGGGCTGGGCCGGGTGCTGGCGGGGAGCCCCGGAATCCGGGAGATCGATCTGAACCCGGTCGTCGTCTATCCCAAGGGCGACGGCGTGGTCGCGCTCGACGCGCTGATCCTTGCCGATGCCGGCTGACGCATCACCAGCCGGCAAAATGTAGCGATGAAGTATTACAGTTATTGACAATAGCAGTCGGTGGCGTAGCCTGCTGGAAAAGGGGAGCGACAGATCTCCCCATCCTGGGAGGATGCTATGACTGGCCTTCGTTCGACGATGCTTGCCGTGCTGCGTTGTCATGCCGCGATCGGCGCCCTGGCGGTTGCCGCCATCCCTGTCGCCGCGTCGGCGCAGGATGCGCCACCTGCCGCCGCGGAACCGGAAGAGGGCGAGATCATCGTCACCGCCCGCCGCCGTGCGGAAAGCCTGCAGGACACGCCGGTCGCGATTTCGGCGTTCACCTCCGACATGCTCGACCAGCGGCAGATCGTGCAGACGCAGGACCTGGAGCGCATCACCCCCAGCCTGCAGTTCAAGCCGGCCGGGCAGCTGTCGGGCAACAGCGCGGCATCGGTGGTGTTCATCCGCGGCGTGGGGCAGGTCGATCCGACCGCCGCGGTCGATCCGGGCGTGGGCATCTATCTCGACGAAGTCTATCTCGGTCGGGCGGTCGGCGGTGCGATCGATTTCGGCGACATCGACGGCGTCGAGGTACTGCGCGGGCCGCAGGGCACGCTGTTCGGCCGCAACACCATCGGTGGCGCGATCCTGGTACGCACGCGCCAGCCGGAACTGGGCAAGACCAGCGTCCGCGCCCGCCTGCGCATCGGCGACTATGACCTGCGTGAAGGGTTCGCGGCGGTGAACGTCCCGCTGGGCGAGACGCTGGCCGCGCGGGTGTCGGGCGGGTTCCGCCGGCGCGACGGCTATGTCATCCGTGCGTTCGACGGCCTCGATCTCGGCAACGAGAATGGATACTCGCTGAACGGCGCGTTGAAGTGGGAGCCGTCGAGCGATTTCGACCTGTTCCTGCGTGCCGATTATTCGCGCCGCGACGAACATGGCGCGCCGTTCGTGCTGGCCGGGGTGAACGAGCAGGCACCGGTCGCCGCGATCGCCAGCGTCGCTGCCGGCTGCCCCGGCGCGACCATTCCCTTTTCGCCGATCGTGGCCGGCGACCGCCGCTTCGGCGCGCCCAACGTGCCGATGATCAACGACGCGCGCTGCGCCAACGACCTGCAGGCCAAGGGCGATTTCGTGAACGGCGGCAACGCGCCGGTGATGAGCACGTCGGAGGTGTGGGGCGTCGCCGGCACCGCCAATATCCACCTGACCGAACAGGCGCTGGTCAAGCTCATCACCGCGTACCGCGAAACCAGCTCGCGCGGGATCCGCGATGCCGACAACACGCCGCTGACGCTCATCACCACCGATGTCGGATCGCAATCGAGCCAGTTCAGCCAGGAGGTCCAGCTGCAGCTCGACTTCGGCAAGGTGAGCGGCATCCTCGGCGGTTATTATTTCAACGAAGCGACCGACGAGCGTGCGACGGTGTTCCTCGCCTTTCCGCCATCGCCGCCGGTCATCCGCTCGCTGCTGGCCGGCGGTCCGGGCAGCCGCGATCTGCAGGTGTCGCGCCTGAAGACCAATTCGGTCGCGCTGTTCGGCGAGGCGACGTGGTCGCCGACTGCGCGGCTGGAGGTCAGCGGCGGCCTGCGCTACACGTCCGACCGCAAATATTATCAGGGGACGGTGCTGAACCTGTTCCCCGCGACCCAGCCCGATCCGAACCCGCTGCCGACGCTGGCGACGACGCAGGGCGGGCCGCTGTTCATTTTTCCCCGCCCGTTCCAGCGCGATTTCGCCGCGCTGACCGGTTCGGCGAGCGTGCAATATCGCTGGAGCGGGGCGGTCAGCACCTATGCCTCCTATGCCAAGAGCTTCAAGTCGGGCGGGTTCAACACCCGCTACAACGCTGCCACGTCGAACAACCTGCCGGTGCCGTTTTCGGACGAAAGCGTCACCAGCTACGAACTGGGCGTGAAGACCAATCTCGGCCGGTTGCGATTGAACCTCGCCGCGTTCCAGGCGGAATATCAGGATATCCAGCTGATCTTCCGCCAGGGGGTCGTGCCGCTGCTCTTCAACGCCGGCGAAGCGCGCATCCGCGGGCTGGAGGCGGAGGCGAACTGGCGCGCGCCATGGGGCTTGATGGTCGATGGCGGGCTGAGCGTGCTCAAGGACAAGATCAAGAGCATCACCCCGATCCCCGGCGCCACCGCGACCGTCACGCCGAACGACGACCTGCCCTTCACCCCCGACCTGCAGGCCAATCTTGGTCTGGCGTACAAGATCGAGCTGGGGAACGGCATGACGCTGACCCCGCGCGTCGATGGCAGCTATA
>CAJYRU010000020.1 GCA_913777295.1 uncultured Sphingomonas sp.
AGGATGCGCTCGACCTCGCCGCCGAAATCGGCGTGGCCCGGGGTGTCGACGATGTTGATCCGCACCGGTTCGCCACCCGCCGGCGGCACCCATTCGACCGAGGTCGGCTTGGCGAGAATCGTGATCCCGCGTTCCTTTTCGAGGTCGTTCGAGTCCATCGCGCGCTCCTCGACGCGCTGGTTGTCGCGGAACGTGCCGGACTGACGGAACAACTGATCGACGAGCGTGGTTTTGCCGTGATCGACGTGGGCGATGATCGCCACGTTGCGAAGGCTCATGGTATTTCCTGGATACTGCGGGAGTGCAATTGGCCGCGCGCTTAGCGTATTTCGGGCGAAACCGGAAGTCCCCCCTTTGCTGCGCTGCGGCGGGACGCGGCAAGGCATTGCAACCACTGCGTGTATTATCTACCTACCACAGTTGTATCGTAGGGCGTCCGCATGGCATCAAGCAGGCGCAAGTGGAGGACATATGGCAACGCAGACGACCGAAGAGCCAGCACTGGTGCTGACCCCGCCCGATCCGGTGCCGACCGTCGCGCCCGCCAAGGCCGCCGGGCTGGTGCCCGTGGACGATACCAAGCGCACCGAATTGCAGCGCCGCGTCGACGACTTCATCGACCAGCTGGTCGCGCAGGACGCGAACTCGCCTGAATTCGGCAAGCGGGTCGACGCGATCAGCAATCTGGGCGCACGCGAAATCCGCGAGGCCGCTGGTCAGTCCAATCGCTTCCTCGACCGTCCGGTCAAGGCGATGGACCAGGAATCGGGCGTCGGCGCCGACCTGGCGCAACTACGCCGCACGATCGAGGACCTCGATCCCGGCAAGCAGGGCAATCTGCTCGAACCCAAGAAGCTGTTCGGCATGATTCCGTTCGGCAACAAGGTCCGCGATTATTTCGACGGGTACAAGTCCGCGCAGAGCCACATCGCCTCGATCCTGAAGCGGCTGCAGTCCGGCAAGGACGAGCTGTTGATGGACAATGCCGCCATCGACACCGAACGCGCGAACCTGTGGACCGCGATGGGCCGCCTCGAACAGATGATCTATCTGTCACAGGAGATGGATGGAAAGCTGGAGGAAAAGGCCAACGAGCTGGATCACAGCGACCCGGCCAAGGCCAAGGCGATCCGCGAGACCGCGCTCTTCTATGTCCGCCAACGGTCGCAGGACCTGCTGACGCAGATGGCGGTGACGGTGCAGGGCTATCTGGCGCTCGACCTGGTCAAGAAGAACAATGTCGAGCTGGTCAAGGGCGTCGACCGTGCCAGTACCACGACGGTCGGCGCGTTGCGCACGGCGGTGACGGTCGCGCAGGCGCTGACCAACCAGAAGCTCGTGCTCGAACAGATCACCGCGCTCAACACCACCACCGCCAACATCATCGATTCTACGGGTAAGCTGCTGCGGTCGCAGACCGCGACGATCCACGAACAGGCCGCCGCCTCGACGATTCCCGTCGAGGTCCTCCAGCGCGCGTTCCAGAATGTCTATGACACGATGGACGCGATCGACACCTTCAAGCTGAAGGCGCTGGACTCGATGAAGACCACCATCGGCACGCTGTCGAACGAGGTGGAAAAGTCGAAGGGCTATATCGCCCGGGCCGAGGGCGCGTCGCAAAATGCGGCGGGCGGCGAGACGTTCAAGCTGGAGGCGATGTAACGCGATGTCGCGCAGCGACGAGGTACTCGAACGGGCCAGCCTGACGCTGGAGCGCGCCCGCGAACGTCACGGCGTCGTCGCCCCGCGCGCACGGCGGCGGCGCGAGGCGGAGGTGCTGCGGCGCCTCGGTCGGATCGCCGTCGCCGATGGGGCGATCCTGCTGGCGGCACTGGTGTTCGGCTGGTTCGTGCCCTTGGGCCTTGGCGGTGCGATGCTGGTCATGGCGTTGCTGATCGCCGCCACCGCGCTGTTCGCGCTGATGCCGGTAACGCGCGAGGTTGCCGTCGAACAGCTGGTGCAGGCGCCGATCAAGTCGCTTCCGGCGCAGACCGAACGCTGGCTCGCCACCCAGCGCCCCGCCCTCCCCGCGCCCGCGATCACGCTGGCGGATGCGATCGGCGTGAAGCTCGACACGCTGTCGGCGCAACTCGCGACGCTGCCCGACGACGAACCGGCCGCGGCCGAAGTACGCAAGCTGGTCGGCGAACAGCTGCCCGAACTGGTCCGCGGCTATCAGCGCGTCCCCGAACCGCTGCGCCGCGTCGAACGCAACGGCCGGACCCCGGACCAGCAGCTGGTCGATGGCCTGAAGATCATCGACACGGAAATCGCGGCGATGACGCAGCAGCTGGCGCAAGGCGACCTCGACAGCCTCGCGACGCGCGAACGGTTCCTGCAGATCAAGTATCAAGGCGAGGAATAGGGCGTTTGGTCTGCGCTGACCAAACATAGCCGGTCACGGCACCGCTTATCGTTCCCAGCCCCGCGATCCAGAAACCGTCAGGCGCACCTAACCAGAGCAGACCGGCGATCGGAAGGAGAAATCCTGCGATGCCGCCAGCTGCACAATAGGCAGGTGTCGATTCTCTACCATTACGACGCAGGAATAGCGTCAGCGGCAGGCCGATCAGGATGCTCGCGACGAGTACGATCGGCGTCGTCACGAGCAGCGGCAGGATCATCAGGTAGAGCGACGCCCCCATACTGCCAGGACCGCTGATCCCTCGATCCGCGAAAGACAACAGCGCAAACAGGATCGTGAAGAACAGCGGCATCGCCGCCGCAGTAAAGCTGCCCGCCAAGACCGCCTTGCAGAACCGTATGAGCATGACGCATTGCATCACGATATGGATTGCGGCGCAATGCTCGCCCGGACCCATGTGATCGCACAGGGCTACGGACATCCCCTGTCATTCCTGCGCGGGTGGAACCTGTGTGAAAGCCTCGAACGGAGCCAAAGTCTTACCGTACCCCGGCGGAGGCCGGGGTCCAGTTTGGATAGCATTCCCGCATCTTGCCCACGTCCCCCAACTGGACCCCGGCCTCCGCCGGGGTACGGATCGGGGGCGTTCGCAAAAGCCCCATGCAGGCGGAAATCCACGACCGCTAACGACATCGCTGAAACCGCGCCCTTTGCGTCAATGCCCCCTTCGCGGGGGTAACGAATGGAGCACAGGAACAACTTTCCTACAGCGCCCAGAGGTGCCCCCTCCCGCCGGCTGTTTGTCACAGAGAGCTGAAGCCTGCTTCCGCCGCCTAGAGACCCTATGGCGCCCAAACACGCCACACGTCTGAACTTTGCCCCAAACCGCCCTATTCGCGGTCGCGCTCGACGTCCCAATAATGTCGCTGCACCATCACCGACGGCACCGGCCGCCCCCGCCCGTCCAGCGATGGCCGAAAGCGGAACGCGCGTTCCACCTGCCGACAGGTCGCGGCATCGATCGCACGGTTGCCGCTGGAGCGCATGATCTGGCACTCGCTCGCCCGCCCGTTGATTTCCACGATATAGCGGACCTCGACCGAAC
>CAJYRU010000021.1 GCA_913777295.1 uncultured Sphingomonas sp.
TCGCTGGCCGCGCCCATCGCCTCGGCGCCGTACCACAATTGCGTGGCGCACGCCCACGCCCCCATCGCGCCCCACAGAAGCAGGAGCAGTGTCGCGAGGCGGAACCACCACGGCCTGCGCCGTTCCGACGTTTCGATCATGGCTCAGCCGATATCCTGGGCGGGCACCATGGGCGAGGTATAATCCGCCAGCCCGGCGAGTTCCTCGGCGCGCAGCAACGTCACCTTGCGCCCCGCCAGTTCGATCAACCCCTGCTGGCGCATCGCCTGCAAGGTGCGGTTGACGTGGACGCTGGTCAGCCCGAGCGTATCGGCCAGCATCTCCTGCGTCAGCGGCAGGTCGAACCGCGTCGTGCTGGCCAGCCCGATCGCGAGCAACCGGTCGCGCAATTCCAGCAGCAGGTGCGCGAACCGCTCGATCGCGGATTGCCGCCCCAGCCGTGCGATTGCCCCCAGCAGATAGCGGATCGATTCGCGCCCATGCCGCCGCACCATCTCGTCCAGCCCCGCCGGCTCGCCCAGCCACAGCCCGTCCAGGTCGATCACCGTGGCGGCGTTGAGCGCCATGATCGTTGCCGGATACGGCCCGCCCCGGTCGAGCGGCAGCGGGTCGCCGGGCAGCAGCAGATGCTGGATCTGTCGCCGGCCGTCGGCGAAGTGGCGAACGTGCGCCGCCCAGCCGGAGCGCAGCACCCACAGCCCGGACGGCATGTCGCCCTCGTGCACGATCTCGCGGCGCGGACGCGCGCTGCGCGACGCGAACCGCCGCGCGCGCGGCGCGATGGCATCGGCAAGCCCCGGCATCAGCCGCTCGATTCGCCGGCGTACCGGGTCGTTCTCCGCGATTCCCAGGCGCGGCGCGGGGCCACTATCGGCGCCGGGCATGTTCATGGCGACGGCGGCGACATGGCCGCGGCGGCAGCAAGGCGGGCGGCGGATGATCGCATCTCGTCCTCCGCAGCGGGCGCCGAAGGACCATCGCCCCAGCCCGCGACTCGATGTCGCGGCCACAAGCCCCGTTGCAATCAACATCTTAGCATAGAGCAAGATGCGGATCAGACGAATAATGCTGACTGTAAATCTTGGTCGGGGCGACAGGATTCGAACCTGCGACCCCCACACCCCCAGTGTGATGCGCTACCAGGCTGCGCTACGCCCCGACCGAGGGGGCGCCTCTACGCCCGACCACGCCGGGATGCAAGCGGGTTGGCCGCATGTTGCGCGCACGGCCCCGCGATGATAGCGGCAGCGACTTCGCGCGGCCGTCTCCCGGCCGCCCAACGGTCATGCACGGAAACCGATGCTTATCTCTCCCGCTTATGCGCAGACCGCCAGCGGCGCCGCCCAGGGCGGCGGCCTTGCCGGCTTCATCAGCCTGGCGCCGCTGCTCCTCGTCTTCGTCGTCTTCTATTTCCTCATGATCCGCCCGCAGCAAAGCCGCATGAAGGCGCTGCAGGCGGCGGTTGCCGCCGTGAAGAAGGGCGATTCGGTCGTCACCGCCGGCGGACTGGTCGGCAAGGTGACCAAGGTGGAAGAGGCGTTCGTCGAGGTCGAGATCGCGCCCAACACCCGCGTGAAGGTCGTCAAGGCGACGCTGTCCGAGGTCACGCCGCTCGGCGGCAAGCCGGCGAACGACTGACATGCTGGACTTTCCCCGCTGGAAGGTCGCCGGCATCTGGGTGCTGCTGGCGGCATTGGTGTCGTTGTCGATCCCGACCTTCATCCCCGAAAGCGTGACCAGCGGCTGGGGCATCAAGCTGCCGCGCGTCAACAAGGGGCTGGACCTCGCCGGCGGCAGCTACCTGCTGCTGGAGGCGGACACCAACGACGTCGCCACCGCGCGGGTCGAGGCGATGCGCGAGCAGGTGCAGACCGAGATGCGCCGCCAGACGCCGCGCATCGACATCGGCGATATCTCCAGCCGTGGCGGGCAATTGTCGTTCCTGCTGCGCGATCCCAGCCAGGTCGATGCCGCGCGCGAACGCCTGCTCCAGATCACCGGCACCGGCGCGGGCATGACCGGACAGCGGCAGTGGGACATCCAGGTCGTCGACAGCAGCCGCTTCGTGCTGACCCCCACCGCCGCCGGCCTGACCCAGGCGGTCGAAACCGCGATGGGCGACGCGACCGAGGTCGTGCGGCGCCGCATCGACGAGATGGGCACGCGCGAACCGACGATCATTCGCCAGGGCAGCAACCGCATCGTCGTGCAGGTGCCCGGGCTCCAGAACCCGCAGGCACTCAAGGATCTGCTCGGCAAGACCGCGAAGCTCGAATTCAAGCTGGTCGACGTCAACGCCGATCCGCAGGCGCTGGCCAAGGGCCAGGCGCCGGCTGGCGACCAGATCCTGCCCTATCCGAACAACCCCTCGGGCATCCCGCTGATCGCGGTGAAGCGTCAGGCGATCATCACCGGCGACATGCTGAGCGATGCGCGCCAGGAATTCGAGCCGCAGACCAACGCGCCCCAGGTGTCGATGACCTTCGACAGCCAGGGCGGGCGCCGCTTCGCGCGGACCACGCAGGAAAATGTCGGCAAGCCGTTCGCGATCATCGTCGACAACACCGTCATCTCCGCGCCGAACATCAACGAACCGATCATCGGCGGTCGCGCGGCGATCAACGGCGGGTTCACGGTGGAAAGCGCCAACCAGCTCGCGATCGCGCTGCGCTCGGGCAAGTTGCCGGTCGATCTGAAGATCGTCGAGGAATCGACCGTCGGCCCTGATCTGGGCGCCGACTCGATCCGCGCCGGCATCCTGGCCTCGGCGGTCGCCGTCGCGCTGGTGGTGGCGTTCATGCTCGTCACCTACGGGCGGTTCGGCTTCTATGCGAACCTCGCGGTCGTCATCAACGTGTTCGTCATCCTGGGCGTCATGGCGCTGCTCGGCGGCACGCTCACGCTGCCGGGCATCGCCGGGTTCGTGCTGACGATCGGCACCGCGGTCGATGCCAACGTGCTCATCAACGAGCGTATCCGCGAGGAGCGGCATCGTGGGCGCGGCGTCGTCCAGTCGGTCGAGCTGGGCTACAAGGAAGCCAGCCGCACGATCTTCGAGGCGAACGTGACGCACGCGATCTCCGGCATCATCATGTTCGTGCTGGGCTCCGGCCCGGTGAAGGGCTTCGCGGTCGTCCTGCTGATCGGCATCGCCACCAGCGTGTTCACCGCCGTCACCTTCACGCGGATGCTCGTCGCCGGCTGGCTGCGCCGTGCGAAGCCGAAGACGATCAACATATGATCGCCCGCCTGCCCCTCTCCCGTAACCGGACCCCGGCCCTTGCCGGGGCGGCGAGGTAGTATGAAACTTCTCAAGCTCGTCCCCGACGACACCAACATCGATTTCGTCCGCCTGCGCGGCTGGGCGTTCGGCCTCACGCTGCTGCTCAGCGTGCTGGCCGTCGGGATCACCGTCTATAAGGGGCTGAACTTCGGCGTCGATTTCGAAGGCGGCCTGATGATCGAGGAACGGTTCGCGCAGACGCCCGATCTCGATCGCGTGCGCAGCGTCGTCGACGCGCAGGGCGTCGGCGAGGCGTCGCTCCAGCAGTTCGGCGATCCGCGGACGATCACGATCCGCCTGCCCGTGCAGCAGAGCGGTGACGAAGGCGCCACCAACGCCGCCGTCCGCAAGGTCGAGAGCGCGCTGGCGCAGGCCTTTCCGGGCACCGAATTCCGCCGTTACTCGACCGTGTCGGGCAAGGTGTCGGGCGAGCTGATCCGCAACGGCGTGCTGGCGGTCGTGCTCGCGATCCTCGGCATCGGGCTGTTCGCGATCTTCCGCTTCGAATGGCAGTTCGGCGTCTCGACGATCGTCGCGATCGTCCACGATCTGCTCATGACGCTCGGCTTCTTCGCGCTGACGCAGTTCGAGTTCGACCTGAACATCGTCGCCGCCGTGCTGACCATCATCGGCTATTCGATCAACGACAAGATCGTGATCGACGACCGCATCCGCGAGAACATGCGCCGCTATCGCAAGATGGACATGCG
>CAJYRU010000022.1 GCA_913777295.1 uncultured Sphingomonas sp.
ATCTGGTCGCCGCCTGTTACCAGCGCAGTTTCGACACGATTTCCGCCGCACAGCGCGCCGCCGACCGCGACGGCGGCAGCCATTGGCAGCGCCTGTCCAGCACGCTCGCCACGCTGGTCGATGCGCAGTTCACCGAACAGGGTCCGCTGCTGCGCACCACCGCGCTCGCCGGCCTGCCCGGCGGCGTGCGGCAGGCGATGGTCGATCGTTCCAACCGCATCGCCCGCCGCTTCGCCGGCACGATCAGCGACGGCATCGCCGAAGGATCGGTCCGCGCGGTCGACCCGCTGATCGCGGCACAGGCGCTGATGGCACTGCAAAATGCCGCGTTCGACATGCGCGGCTGGGCATCGACCATGCCGCGCGACCGGGCGGTCGGCTTCTATGCCTCGACCGTGATGACCGGGCTGTTCGCCGATCCGATAGTGTAGCGCAGCCGCTTGCGGCGCTTGACCCTACCTGCGATCCGGTAACGCGACGACGGGCAGAAGGGACCGCCATTCGTCACCGGGGCGACGGTCCCGTGCGAACGGACGGAACAGGTGGGGCGCAATGACTTCAGGCCTACCCGCTTGTCCTGAGAGCCGTTTCGATACGAGCCTTCGACAGCCCCGCGCAGAACGACCGGGCAGGTTTCCTGTCGCCTGGCTCCGGACGACCGCTCCTTCCCATCGTCACTCCCGCGCAGGCGGGAGTCCATATGCGCCAGCGTCGCGAATCCAGCTGAAACGTCAGCGGCTATGGATTCCCGCCTGCGCGGGAATGACGAAACCGCGCGAAGGGCGCTGAATATTGCGTCCTCCCCCAGACCGACACGACATTCCGCCCCTACCCCCCGCGCAGGCAGGGGGCCAGAATAGCGGCAGGACGAAAGTCGCGGCTCTGCCCCCCCCACTCGCGCAGGACGCCCTGCGCCGCACGAATTCCGGATCCTGCCGGACGGTGCTTCCATCCGCTGAAGATCGACCGTCCCTAACCGGCCAGCACGCCCCGATATTCCTCGCGCAACGCGGCCTTCTTCAGCTTCCCGGTTGCACTGTGCGGCAGTGCGTCGACAAAGATTACCCGGTCGGGCAGCCACCATTTCGCGACCTTCGTCGCCAGATGGGCCAGCACCGTATCACCGGCGACCTCCGCGCCGGGCCGCTTCACCACCAGCAGCACCGGACGTTCGTCCCAGCGGGGATGCGGCACGCCGATCGCCGCCGCTTCCGCCACCCCAGGACAACCGACCGCCGCATTTTCCAGATCGACCGAGCTGATCCACTCGCCGCCCGACTTGATGACGTCCTTCGCGCGGTCGGTGATCTGCATCGTGCCATCGGGGTGCAGCATCGCCACGTCGCCGGTGTCGAACCAGCCATCCGCCGTCAGCGCATCGCTCGCTTCATCGCGGAAGTAGCGCTTGATGACCCATGGCCCGCGCACCTGCAAACTGCCTGACGTCACACCGTCACGCGGCAGCACCGCGCCCTCGTCATCGACCGTGCGCAGTTCGACGCCGAACGGCACCTTGCCCTGCCGGCACACCTGGTCGACCCGCTGGTCGAAGGTCAGATCGTCCCAGTCCGGCCCCGGCGCGCCCATCGTCCCGATCGGCGAGGTTTCGGTCATGCCCCAGGCGTGGTTGACCCGCGCGCCCATCCGCATCAGCCGCTCGATCATCGCGCGCGGTGCGGCCGATCCGCCGATCGTCACGACCTTCAGATGCTCCGGCGCCTGACCGGTCGCATCCATATATTGGAACATCGCGAACCACACGGTCGGCACGCCGGCCGAATGCGTCACCCGCTCCCGGTTCATCAGGTCGCACAGCACGGCGGGATCGTTGACCGCCGAAAACACGATCTTGGCGCCCACCGCCGGCGCGGCAAAGGGCAGGCCCCATCCGACCGCGTGGAACATCGGCACCACCGGCAGGCAGACCGCGCGCTGCGACAGGTCGAACTCGTCGGGTTGCAGTTCGGCAATGGCGTGCAGCACGTTGGATCGATGGGTATAGACCACGCCCTTCGGATCGCCGGTCGTCCCGCTAGTGTAGCAGATCATACACTGGTCGCGCTCGTCGCCCTCGACCCAGGCATAATCGCCGCTTTCGGGCGCGATCAGCGCCGAGAAGCTGTCCGCCCCCTCACCGTCCATGACGATGAAATGCTCGATACCGCGCAGGCGAGGTTTCATCCGCTCGACGATGGGCGCGAACACCGCATCGTACAGCAGCACCCGGTCGCCGGCATGGTCGGCGATATAGGCAAGCTGGTCGTCGAACAGGCGCGGGTTGATCGTATGGATGATGCCCCCCATCCCGATCACACCGTACCACGCGATCAGGTGATGGGCATGGTTCATCGCCATCGTCGCCACCCGGTCGCCGGGCTTGATCCCGATCCGCTCCAGTGCCTGCGCCAGCCGCCGTGCATCCTGCGCGATTCCCGCCCAGTTCGTCCGCGTCTCGCGCCCATCGGCCCAGCGGGTGACGATCTCCCGGCGCCCATGCTCCCGCTCGGCATGATCGAGCAGTCGGGGTACTCGAAGTTCGAAATCCTGCATTCCGCCCAGCACGCGCACTCTCCTTCGCGAACGGGGCCATCCTGCCCCTATCCCACGGCGGCGAGCGGTGCCTTCACCGTATCGAACGCCGAGTGCGCGACACCTTGCAGCCTGCCGACCCGTTCGGCAAGCTCGCCATCGATCCGAAAATCACGGCCCAGACATACCCGTGCTTCGATTCCGTGCGCGGCGGCCACCGAGATCCAGATTTCGCCACGCGCGCCGCGCTCATGCTGGACCAGCCCGGCGAGTGCCGGATAGGCCGCGGCATCGTCGATCGTCAGGTCCAGCCGCAACCGCACGTCGCGGGCGATCACGTCGAACGGTTTCAGTGCCTTGACCGTCGCCCGCGCACTCTCGTCGCCCGCGCGCCGGTCGAGTTCCAGCGTGAACAGCCCGCAGCCGCCGACCTTCCCCGCCGCCTCCAGGTCGTGGGCCGGCCCCTCGTCGAAGCACGTCACGGGCACCTGCCCCGTCGCATCCGACAGCGTCGCCATCATATAGCGCTTGCCCCGCGCCGACGTCCGCCACCGCGCATCCTCGACCAACGCCGCCACCGTCGCACCCACGCGCCCGCCCTCGGGCACCGGCGTATCGGCCAAGTCGGCGATCTTGCGCGCCCCATGAGCACTGGCGAGATGGGCATAGCGGTCGAGCGGATGCGCCGAGAAATAGAAACCAAACGCATCCTTCTCCGCCGCGATCGCCTCGGTCAGCGTCCAGTGGACATCGGGCAGCCGGATCGCCGTCTCGACCGCGCCGCTCGCTTCGCCGAACAGCCCGCCCTGTCCGCTCGACCGGTTCGCCTCGGTCCGCTGCGCCGTCGCCATCAGCGTATCGGCCAGCGCATGGACCCCCGCCCGGTCGCCGACGATGCTGTCGAACGCACCCGCCGCCGCCAGCGTCTCGATCTGCCGCTTGTTCAGCAGCTTCGGGTCGACCCGCCCGGCAAAGTCGTCGAGCGACTTGTACGGCCCCTTCGCCGCCCGCTCTTCGACCATCAGCTCCATCGCGCGTTCGCCCACGCCCTTCAGCGCGGACAGCGCATAACGCACTGCCAGCCCGCCCTCCGGTGTCTCCTCGACCCCGAACGTCGCGTCGCTCGCGTTGATGCACGGCGGCAGGCAGTCGATCCGGAGCCGCTTCATATCGTCGACGAAGATCGCCAATTTGTCGGTCTGCGCATAATCGAACGCCATCGACGCCGCGAAGAATTCCTGCGGATGATGCGCCTTCAACCACGCCGTCTGGTACGCCAGCAGCGCATAGGCCGCCGCGTGGCTCTTGTTGAACCCGTATCCGGCGAACTTGTCGATCAGGTCGAACAGCTCGTTGGCCTTCGCCTCCTTGATGCCGTTCACCTCGGCACAGCCCTTGACGAAGATCGAACGCTGCGCGTCCATCTCCGCCTTGACCTTCTTGCCCATCGCGCGCCGCAGCATGTCCGCGCCGCCCAGCGAATATCCGGCCAGGATCTGCGCGGCCTGCATCACCTGTTCCTGATAGACGAAGATCCCGTAGGTCTCGTTCAGGATCGGTTCGAGCAGGTCGTGCGGATAGATGATCTCCTCCCGCCCGGCCTTGCGCGCGCCGAACGAGGGAATGTTGTCCATCGGCCCCGGCCGGTACAGCGACACCAGCGCGATAATGTCGCCGAAATTGGTCGGCCGCACCGCGGTCAGCGTCCGCCGCATCCCTTCGGATTCCAGCTGGAACACGCCGACCGTGTCGCCGCGCTTGAGCAGTTCGTAGGTTGCCGGATCGTCCCACAACAGGCTGTCGAGATCGACGACGATCCCCCGCCGCGCCAGCAGCTCGACCGCGAACTTCAGTACCGACAGGGTCTTGAGACCGAGAAAGTCGAACTTCACCAGCCCCGCGCCCTCGACATATTTCATGTCGAACTGCGTGACCGGCATGTCGGATCGGGGATCGCGATAGAGCGGCACCAGCTGCGCCAACGGCCGGTCGCCGATCACCACGCCCGCCGCATGGGTCGACGAGTGGCGCGGCAACCCCTCCAGCTTCATGGCAAGGTCGAGCAGCCGGCGCACGTCCTCCTCGCGCTCGTACTGCTGGTTCAGCTCGGACACGCCGTTGATCGCGCGGTCCAGCGTCCACGGATCGGTCGGATGGTTCGGCACTAGCTTGGCGAGCCGGTCGACCTGGCCATAGCTCATCTGCAGCACGCGGCCGGTATCCTTCAGCACCGCGCGCGCCTTCAGCTTTCCGAAGGTGATGATCTGCGCCACCTGGTCGCGGCCATATTTCTGCTGGACATAGCGAATGACCTCGCCCCGCCTGGTTTCGCAGAAATCGATGTCGAAGTCGGGCATCGACACGCGTTCAGGATTGAGGAAGCGTTCGAACAGCAGCCCCAGCTTGATCGGATCTAGGTCGGTGATGGTCAGCGCCCACGCGACCGCCGAGCCCGCGCCCGAACCACGCCCCGGTCCGACCGGAATGTCATGGTCCTTCGCCCATTTGATGAAATCGGCGACGATCAGGAAATAGCCCGGAAACCCCATCTGGCAGATGACGTCGAGTTCGAAGTCTAGCCGGCTGAAATAGTCGGGAAACCGCGCGACCAATTCATCCTCGGACAGTTCCGGGATCGTACCCGTCGCCGCCGGCGTCGGTGCATCCTCCCATGGCGCGGGCGCCTCGACCGCGACCTCGGCGGACACCATGCCCTCTTCCAGCGCGACGATCTTGCGCAGGCGATCGACCAGCCCGGCGCGCGAATCGACCCGCAGCTTCAGCGCCTCGCCCTCACGGTCACCGGCAAGGCTGGGCAGGATCGGCTTGCGCTTCGGCGCCGCCACCGCGCAACGCTGCGCCACGACCAGCGTGTTGGCCAGCGCCTCGGGCAGGTCGGCGAACATCGCCTGCATCACCGGCGCGGGCTTCAACCATGCTTCGGGCGACGAACGGTTCCGGTCCTCGCTCGCGACATAGCTGGAGGAGGCAATACACAGCATCGCGTCATGCGCGTCGTGGAAGTCCGCTTCGGCGAAGCAGCACGGATTGGTCGCGACCAGCGGCAGGTCGCGGGCATAGGCGAGGTCGAGCAGCTGCGGTTCCGCGCGCTGTTCGACGCTTTCCCCCCGCCGCGCCAGCTCGACATACAACCGGTCGCCGAACAGCGCCTGCAACCGGTCGGCATAGGCCAGCGCTTCATCCTCGCGCCCGGCGGCGAACAACCGCGCCAGCGCACCGTCGCCCGCGCCGGTCAGCGCGATCAGCCCGTCGCTCCGCCCGATCAGCGCATCGATCGGCACATGCGCGGGGATTTCGACCGGCCGGTCGAGATGCGCCATCGACACCAGCGCGCACAGATTGTCATAGCCGCGTGCATCCTGCGCATAGAGCGGCAGCCAGTCGATCTCCGGCTCCTGCCCCTCCACACCGCCCGGCCGCGCGACCGCCAGCAGCGTGCCGACCACCGGCTGCACCCCCTGATCCTTGCACGCATCCGAAAACGCCATCGCCGCATACAGCCCGTTGCGGTCGGACAGCCCGGCGGCGGGAAAACCCAGCTTGCGCGCGGCCTTGGCGATCGCCTTGGGGTCGATCGCGCCTTCCAGCATGGTGAAAGAGGAGAAGATACGAAGCGGTACGAACCCGGAATGCGCCATGGAAGGAACGTAACCATCCGGGGATGATTCGACCAGTGC
>CAJYRU010000023.1 GCA_913777295.1 uncultured Sphingomonas sp.
TACATGGTCGGCACGCCCGGCATCGCCGTCGCCCGCGTCCGGGTAATCGCCGCCAGCACCTGTCCGGCGTCGAAGCGCGGCAGCATGACGATTTCACCACCGGTGACCACGGTACGGTTCAGGACGCAGGTATTGGCGAAGACGTGGAACATCGGCAGTGCGCCGATGATGCGTTCACCCGGGGTCGGACCATCGGGGTCGAGCCACGCGACCTGCCGCGCATTGGCCGACAGATTGGCGTGGCTGAGCATCGCCCCCTTGGGGCTGCCGGTGGTGCCGCCGGTATACTGGATCAGCGCGAGGTCGCGTTCCGGGTCGATGGTCGGCGTGCAGCAGCCGCCGTCATTGGCGATCAGCGCGGAAAAGGCGGTGACGCGCGGATCGGCGGGGCGGGGCGTCACCTCCTTCGACCGGAACCAGCGATAGAACAGCGACTTGGCCGGGGGCAGGGCGCCCGCGACCGATCCAACGACCAGCCGTTCGAGCGAGCTGTTCTCCAGCACCTTGAGCGCGGTCGGCAGCAGCGCGGAGGCGGAGAGGGTGAAGAGCAGCTTCGTGCCCGAATCCTCGACCTGCGCCGCCAGTTCCTGCGCGGTGTAGAGCGGCGAGAAGTTCACGACGGTCGCGCCGAGTTTCAGGATGCCGTAATAGGCCGCGACATAATGCGGCACATTGGGCAGGAACAGGCCGATGCGGTCACCGGGACCATAGCCCATCGCGGCAAGCCCGCAGGCAACCCGGTCGGCGCCATTCTTCGTTTCGGCATAGCTGTAATGGCGGCCGAGAAAGTCGATCAGCGGCGCATCGCCCCGTCGCGCAGCCGATTCCTCGAACAGCGTCACCATCGACAGCGGCGGCAGCGGCGTATCCCAGGCAACGGGGTGGGCATAGCGGTCGAGGACGGGGGCGGCGCTGCTCATTGACAAAGGTGTAAGCAGCGGTTGCGGATCGTGCAAGCCGGGTTGCGTTACAAGTAATTGCCGACGCCTTCCGTCAGGCGGCGATCGCCAGCGGCTGGGCGCGGCCGGCGCGGTCGCGACCGGCGGCCTTTGCCTGGAACAGCGCCTTGTCCGCCATGCGATACAGGCGTTTCCAGTCGTTTTCGTCGACCAGCGGGCCATGGCAGATGCCGATGCTGGTCGTTATGCGCAGGTCGAAGGGCAGGCGCACCGCGCGTACGCTGGCCAGCATCATGTCGACATCGGGCAGCATCGCGTCTTCGCCCAGCAGCGCGAATTCCTCGCCGCCCATGCGTGCCACCAGCACACCGGGCGGCGCATGATAGCGCAGCAGGCGGGCGAACAGGCGCAGCACCTCGTCGCCGCCGTCATGGCCGATCGTGTCGTTGACCTGTTTGAAATGGTCGATGTCGAACAGCATCAGCGTCCGCGGGCCATCGGACGACATGGCGCGCGCAAGGAACGCCCGCCGGTTCAGCAACCCGGTCAGCGGGTCGGTATCGGCCAGTTCGCGGCTGATTGCTTCCTGCCGCACCGCCTCGTCGCGTTCATGGCTGAGCATCCGCATCCGATAGGCGATGGCAACGCTCGCCAGCAGCGTTTCGAGGCTCATGGCGAGGATGGTCGAATTGTCGACCCAAAAGCTCCACGGCAGGAAACCCAGATTGTAGAGCGACCGTGCGACCAGCATCGTCAGCGGCGCGGCCCAGCTGAGCGCGAACAGCGACAGATAGACGCTGTGCCGCCGCCACGCGCGTGCCAGCACCGCGAATACGACCAGCGGCGACAGCAGCATCGTCACCGAAAACGCCCGGTCGAGGAACGCGATGTGTTCCGCCCCTACCGCCATCAACAGGATCGCCAGTCCGCAGAAGGTCGCGGAGGCGGCGCGGATCGCGCGCAGCGGCCAGCCGTCCAGCACATGCGCTTCGAAGAAACAGGCGCAGAAAGTGAGGGCGGTGGCCATCCCGCCACACAACATGATGTAGCTGAGGAGGATACGCCGGTTGTTCGACATGGCCGGCAGGACCCATGCCAGCGCCCCCGACGAACTGGCCGCGTACAGCAACAGGCACCCGAGCAGCCCGCAATAGGCGAGCTGGAAATCATATCGCAGCACCCGCCACAGCGCGAAATTATAGACCAGCAGGCCCAGTGCCAGCCCGGCAAAGGCGGAATAGAGCGCGGCGAGCAACAGGTCGGAGCGAATGCTCTGGGTATCGGTCGCCAGCCGCGGACCCAGGACGATCCCCCGCAGATTGGCGGCGCCATCGATCCGCCACAACAGGCGGGTGAATGGTGCGCCGGCCGGTACGAAGCGGTGTTCGATAACCGCGCCCAGCCTGATCCGTTGGCCGAGGCCGACCTCGTCGGCAAACTGTCCGACGATGCGACCATCGGCGGACCGGGCATAGAGTGTCGTCTGCCGCTGCCACAGGCTGACCTGCCGCACGCGGATCGCGGCATCGGCATCGGCGGGCGGGGGCAGCGGCGCCGAAAGGATCCAGAAATCGCCCGAACCCAGCGCGGACTGTTTCGAGGTGCAGTCGAACCGTTCGGGATGCGCGAACACGCCGCGTACCGTGTCACCCGGCTGCACCCTGCTGACGCAGACGGCGATCGGACTGCCGACATTGCCCATGGTGCCGGCCTGCGCATGGGCCGATGGCGCGAACATGACGCCCGCAGCCAACAGCAGCGCCATCCACCCCATGCGACACAACCAGATCATGGTATCGGCATCGCATTCGATGCGCGAATAAATGGTTAATCCCGGCCTTGCTTCGTCGTGGTTGCCGGGATGGCTCATGGGTCAGTGATCGGCGACGATCGCGGTGGTCAGTCCCGCGCCGCTCGCCTGCCGGACCACCGACCGCATCGTCGCGGCCCCGGTGCCGACCGGCAGCATCACCCGCGCCTGCGATTTGCCGCCGCCGATGGTTTCGGGGAAGGTCGTTGCGCGGCTGGGGACCTGGGCGCCCTGTTGCCGGACGAAGGCCGCCACCGCCTCGCTGGGGCCGGTCACCAGCAGTTCCGGCCCCCCGGTCGCCGGGCCGAAGCCGCATCCCGCCAGCAGCATCGTCGCCGCGATCGTCGCGTAAAGTCGCATCCCACCCCCAATATCGCACGCCGCGTGGTCGCGGTCGTTCCGGGCGGCAAGCTGACACGGGTCGGCGCGCGGCGCAATGGCCGTGCGGGGCGGGATCAGCCGAGCGCTTCGTCGAGCAGCCGGGCGAGGCGCAGGCCGCCCTTCTTCACCTGATCCTGCGCGATCGGCACCAGCCGGGCGATGGTGGCGTCGTCGAGATGGACACGCTCCTTGCTCTTCGGCGCGCAGGCGTCGCCACCGTATGCCGGGGCATAGGCATAGTCGCGGCTGACTTCCCAGCTGTCGCGGCTCCAGTCCTCGACGCTGCCCGCCTGCACCGGGGCGCGCTCGGCAGCGGTATAGGTGCGCAGGATCGACGGCGGCGTGGTGATCGCGCGTTCGGCCAGCGGCCCGTCCCAGATCGAATGCAGGTTGAAGCGTTCCGGGCCATAGGCGCCGTAATCGGCCTTCACCCGGTTCCCGCCCAGATCGCCGCGATCGCCGGCATGGAGCGGCATGTGCAGGTCGCCGACGAAATGGACGAGGAAGGCGAGCGCCATCACCTTTTCGCGCATCGGGACCTTCGGATCCTTCAGCAGCTTCACGTCACGTTCGACCTGCGCCGACACGCAATTGCCGTCCTTGCACGCCGATTTCAGGTCGAACGGCTTGCACACGTCGATATTCTGGTAATGCCACGAATAGGCATAGCTGAACCGTTCGCCGAGCGGCTTGACGCAATCGGCCCAGACGCTCGCTTCCTCGATGGTACGTGCCGGGCAGGTGGGGGTTTCGAGCAGCGCCTGATGCTTCAGGATGCGCTCGATCGCGCGGCGGGTTTCGGGGCGGACGTTCAGCCGCGCGATCGTCGCCACGCTTTCATGGCCGAATTCCCAATAGGCATAGGCCGGCGAGGTGGCGAACAGGCAGGCGAGCGCGAGGAGCAGGCGACGAATCATGCCCGCCGGGATGGCCCGCTTTGCCCGCCATCGCAAGCGCGCAGGATTATGCGCGACGTGTTTCGTAAAGTTCGAGCGGCAATCCGTCGGGATCGGCGAAGAAGGTGAAGCGCTGTCCGGTATTTTCGTCGATGCGGATCGGCTCGCAGGCGATGCCGTGCAGTGCCAGCCGCGCGACCTCCGCGTCGATGTCGTCGACGGTGAAGGCGAGGTGGCGAAGGCCCATCGCCTCCGGACGGGACGGGCGGGGCGGGGCTTCGGGAAAGGTGAACAGTTCGATCTGCGCACCGTCGATGGTCAGGTCGCATTTCCACGACCGACGCTCGGCACGCCACACTTCGCGGACGATCGCGAAGCCCAGCGCCTCGACATAGAATGCCTTCGACCGGTCATAGTCCGACGCGATGATCGCGACATGGTGGAGGCCGGTCAGGCCGCTCATCCTTCGTCACCATAGATCGCGATCTGGCGCTCGCCGTTCTGGCTTACCCGGCCGCGGAACATGCCGGGCGTAGTCAGGCTCCACGTCGCATCGCCATCGGGGCCGACGACGATGACGCCGCCGGTGCCGCCCATCGCCTTCGTCTCGGCCAGCACCGTATCGGCGGCGGTCCGGATCGATTCGCCGGCGAAGCGGATGCGGGCGGCGATCTCGTGCCCGACGCCCATCCGGATGAAGAACTCGCCCGATCCGGTCGCCGACATGGCGCAGGCGCGGTCGTCGGCATAGGTGCCGGCCCCGATCAGCGGCGAATCGCCGATCCGGCCCCAGCGCTTGCCGGTCACTCCGCCGGTCGAGGTCGCGGCGGCGACATGGCCGGCTGCATCGACGGCGACCGCGCCGACCGTGCCGTATTTCATGTCGACGTCGAACCAGCCATCGGGATCGGCCTTCATCGCGTCCAGCTGTGCGCGGCGGTCGGGCGTCATGAACCAGTCGGCATCGGCGGCTTCGACCCCCTGTTCGGCGGCGAAGGTGTCGGCGCCCTTGCCCGCCAGCAGGACGTGAGGGCTGTGGTCCTTCACCGCACGCGCGAGGGTGACGGGGTGGCGGCTGCGCGTGACGCCGGCCACGGCGCCGGCCGAACGATCGCGCCCGTCCATGATCGCCGCGTCCAGCTCGATCGTGCCGTCGAAGGTGAATACCGCGCCGCGCCCGGAATTGAAGGTCGGGTCGTCCTCCAGCACGCGTACCGCCGCCTCGACCGCGTCGATCGCGGTGCCCCCGGCGGCAAGGACCGCTTCCCCGGCGGCGAGTGCCGCGTCGAGTCCGGCGCGGGCGGCGGCATCGGTCTGGGCGCTGACCGTCTCACGGGTCAGGATACCGGCGCCGCCATGTACCAGCAGCGTCCAGGGGCGGGGGGAATCGGTCGGCATGGCATTGTCCTGCTTGGGCGGGCGGCCGACCTAGCAGATCGCCGCGCGGCTGCCACCCTTCGCAACCGCAGGGGGCACGCCGAGGAGGATGCCGAGCGTCGGGATCGCGCGGGCCAGCACATATGCCCCGATACAGGCGGCCAGCGTCGCCGCCAGCAGCAGCGTGGCTTCGCTCCACGGGTCGAGCGCGAGGGGGAGGGTGAACCACGTCACCAGCACGATCACGGGGTGGTGGACAATATAGGCCGGGAACACCGCGCGGCCGAGCGTCCCGCGCCAGCGATGCTCGCGGTCGAGATGACGGTCGGCGAGGTGGAACAGCGCGACGACCATCGCCCATGCCATCGCCGAGCGCGCCGCGCGGTTGGCGACCATCGCGAGGTGCGGCGGCACCACGTCGCCGGGATATTGCAGCTCGACCGTCACGACGATCCCGCCTGCGATCAGCGCCAGCAGCATGGCAGGCGCGGCATGGCGATGCAGCGATCGCCACAGCAGGGGTCGCCGCGCGATCAGGAATCCGAGCGCGAACAGCGGCAGATATTGCGAATGGCCCGCGACGTCGTGCAGCAGCCCCTGACCCTCCGGCACCACGAACAGCGCGGCGAGGCGGACCCCGGTCATCAGCGCGATCGGCGCCCACAGCAGCCGGCTCCCGCGCGACAGCCACGCCGCGACACGGTCCATCCGTCGCGCGACGCCATCGGTCGCGACGAACGCGGCGAGCAGCATCGAATAGGTCCAGAGATAGACGAGGAACCAGAGATGTTCCCAGCTGGGAAATTCGACGCCGTAGAAGGTGCCGAGCCGCCAGCCGTCGACCAGCCAGAACCGCCAATAATCGTGGGGATACCCCCCCTCCAGCACCCGTACCCACATTTCCAGCGGCACGATCGCCAGCATCCCGAAGGTCAGGGGTACAAGCAGCCGGCGCGACCGTTCGGCGGCAAAGGCGTAGGGGGCGACCGCCCGGTCGACCAGCGTCGCGCTGGCATAGCCCGATACGGCGAACAGCAATCCCAGCCGCCACGGCGTCACCGCCGCCATCGGCGCGATCAGCGCGCGATAGGCATGGCCGGTGGTGACGACCCAGTGCCACGGGCTGAATGCCATCGCGATATGATACAGGATCAGGATGCCGAACGCGGCGATACGGAGCCAGTCCAGCCCGTAATGCCGCCTCGAAGCTGTTCCAACCCCCTCTGGCACCCGTACTTTCCCGTTCGCCTTTCGCGTGACGCAATGCGGGGCTATATCCCGCCTTAAGTAACCCAATTGTTAGCGAGACTGTTCATGTCGATCCGCCCGTGGCGCGATATTCACCGCCGCCAGAGCCGCAAGATCATGGTCGGCAACGTGCCCGTCGGTGGCGACGCGCCGGTCACGGTGCAGACGATGACCAATACCGACACGTCGGATGCGGTCGCGACGATCAACCAGATCCGCCGCTGCGAAGAGGCGGGTGCCGACATCATCCGCGTATCGTGCCCCGACGTGGAAAGCACCGCGGCGCTGCGCCAGATCACCCGCGCCGCGCGGGTGCCGATCGTCGCCGACATTCACTTCCACTACAAGCGCGCGCTGGAAGCCGCCGATGCCGGTGCCGCCTGCCTGCGGATCAATCCCGGCAATATCGGGTCGAACGAGCGCGTCGCGGAGGTCGTTCGTGCGGCGAAGGCGAATGGCTGCGCGATCCGCATCGGCGTGAACGGCGGCAGCCTCGAAAAGCATCTGCTGGAAAAGTACGGCGAGCCGTGCCCCGACGCGCTGGTCGAGTCGGCGATAGACCATATCAAGCTGTTGCAGGACCATGATTTCCACGAGTTCAAGGTCGCGGTGAAGGCATCGGACCTGTTCCTGGCGGTTGCGGCGTACCAGCAGCTGGCCGAGATGGTCGACTGCCCGCTGCACCTGGGCATTACCGAGGCAGGCGGCTTCGTCGGCGGAACGGTCAAGTCGTCGATCGGTATCGGATCGCTGCTGTGGTTCGGCATCGGTGACACGATCCGCGTCTCGCTGTCGGCCGAGCCGGAAGAGGAAGTGCGCGTCGGGTTCGAGATCCTGAAGGCGCTGGGCATCCGCAATCGCGGGGTGCGCGTGGTATCGTGCCCGTCCTGCGCGCGGCAGGGGTTCGACGTGATCCGCACCGTGCAGGCGCTGGAGGAGCGGTTGCAGCATATCCGCACGCCGATGTCGCTGTCGGTGCTGGGCTGTGTCGTCAACGGTCCCGGCGAAGCGCGCGAAACCGACATCGGCATCACCGGTGGCGGCAATGGCAAGCACATGGTCTATCTGTCGGGCGTCACCGACCATCATGTCCAGGACGCCGACATGATCGACCATATCGTCAAGCTGGTCGAGGCAAAGGCGGCGGAGATCGACGCGGCGAGCGCGGTGGTGCCGCAGGCGGCGGAGTAACTACGGGCGCTACTACTGCGTATCCCCGCGCAGGCGGGGATCCAGAGCCGCAAGCACCACCCTTCGTAACCCTGGATCCCCGCCTGCGCGGGGATACGGTGGAAGCAGGTGCTACGATCCCCCCAGTACGTTCACGCTGAACGCGACCACGCCCAGGTTGAAGACGAATGCGATCAGGCAATGGCCCGTCACGGTGCGGCGCATGGTGCGCGACGTGATCGACACGTCCGACGTCTGGAACGTCATGCCCAGCGTGAAGGCGAAATAGACGAAATCCCAATAGTCCGGCTC
>CAJYRU010000024.1 GCA_913777295.1 uncultured Sphingomonas sp.
GGAAGGCGTTCGACGAGCTGGAGGCGCTGGGCTGGATCGGGTCGAAGCGACCGCGCATGTATGCGGTGCAGGCCTCGGGCTGCGCACCGATCGTCCGCGCGTTCGAAGCCGGGCAGGACCATGCCGAGCGCTGGGAAGATGCGCATACCGTCGCCGCCGGCATTCGCGTGCCGCGCGCGGTCGGCGATTTCCTGATTTTGCGCGCGGTGCGCGAAAGCGGGGGTAAGGCGCTGGCGGTCGGTGACCCTGCGATCCTGAAGGCGGTCGACGACTGCGCGCGGCGCGACGGGCTGCTGCTGTGTCCGGAAGGCGGGGCGACGCTGGCGGCATACCGTCAGGCGCTGCGCGACGGAGAGGTCGACGCGGAGGAGGAGGTCGTCCTGTTCAACTGTGCGACCGGGCTGAAATACCCGATGCCGCCGGCGACCGCGACGCTGGACCGACACGCAGCCATCGATTTCGACGCGCTATAGGGGCGTTTTTGGAGTGATCGACCGGCTGCCTGCCTGATAGCCTCTTTTGCAGCAGGCGTCATCGCAGCCTTCGCCAGAGCGACGCGGCTGGCGTTAGACATCAGGTGTCCATCGTCTGGGGCACCGCCGCTTTCCTCCGATCGCCGGTTGACCGCACCTCCCCACCGTCTAGCGTTGTCAATGCGATCGGCATGACGGCGCGGGCGGGGAGAGCGAAGATGAAACGGGCGATCGCACGATGATCGAACCATGGCGCACGTTGCTGATCGTCGGCCTGTCGATCGGCGCGGTCATCCTGCTGGTGCTTCGACTTCGCCTGCCGGCGTTTCTGGTGCTGTTGATCGTGGCGCTGGCGACCGGGTTGGCATTCGGGGCGGAGCCGGCCCGGGTGCTGGCAGCGGTGCGCAAGGGGTCGGGGGAGGCGCTGGGCTTCGTCGCCGTCGTCATCGGGCTGGGCGCGATGCTGGGCGGCCTGCTGGAGTCATCGGGCGGGGTGGCGACGCTGGCCAACCGGCTGCTCGACCGGTTCGGCGAGCGTCGCGCGCCCTGGGCGCTGACCGCGATCGGCGTCCTCGTCGGCATTCCGTTGTTCTTCGATGTCGCGTTCATCATTCTGGTGCCGCTGCTGGCGACGTTGTCGATCCGGGCGGGGCGGCGGGTGATCTATTTCGCGCTGCCGGTGCTTGCGGGTCTGATGACGATGCACGCACTGTTGCCGCCGCATCCCGGACCCGTCGCGGTCGCCGAGCTGCTGGGCGCCGATTACGGGCTGCTCGCGCTCTACGGCCTGATCTGCGGCATTCCGGCGGCGATCCTTGCCGGACCGCTCTTTGCCCGTCTCGCCCATGGCGCGCCGGGCTGGGGCGATCATGCCGTGCCGCCGACCCATGACGAAGGCGCGGCGCGCCTGTCGCCGCTGGGGTTTGGCTGGGCGCTGGTCGGAATGCTGGTGCCGCTGGTCCTGATCCTGACCGCAGCGGTCGCCGGGGTCGTGCTGCCGCCGGGCGGGTTGCGGGAGGCGATCGCGTTCATCGGGCATCCCTTCGTCGCGCTGGTGCTGGCCTGCCTGCTGGTCACCGCCGTGCTGGTGCGGGGCGGTACGCCGACGCAGCTGGCCGCCGATGTGATGACCCGCGCGCTGGCACCGGCGGGGCTGATGGTCCTCGTCGTCGGGGCGGGCGCGGCGTATAAGGAGGTGCTGATCGAATCGGGTGCGGGCCAGCAGGTGTCGGACATGGTCGCCGCCGCGCAGCTGCCGATCCTGTTGTTCGCCTTCCTCATCGCCGGGTTCGTGCGGGTGGCGCAGGGGTCGGCGACGGTGGCGATGGTGACCGCCGCCGGGCTGTGCGCGCCGATCATCACCGCCGCCGCACTGTCGCCCGGTCGCATCGCGCTGGTGACGATCGCGATCGGTGGCGGTGCCTCGATCGCCAGCCATGTGAATGACACCGGCTTCTGGCTGGTGAAGCAATATCTGGGACTGACCGAGGCGCAGACCTTTCGCAGCTGGACCGTCGCATCGACCATTGCGGGTACGACGATCTTTGCCATGGCCGCCGCGCTGTGGCCCTTCGTGTGAGGCTACAGCGGCGGCGGCTGAAAGGGTTCGACCTGAGCGTCGGCTATTTCGGACTGCAGATCGCGTTCGGAATCCAGAGCGCCAGTCTCAGCCGCGTGTTCCAGGGGCTGGGCGCGTCGGTCGATCAGCTGGCCCTGCTGTGGCTGGCGGGGCCGGTGACGGGATTGCTGGTGCAGCCGGTGGTGGGGGCACTCAGCGACCGGGCATCGACGCGGTTCGGGCGGCGGCGACCCTATATCCTGCTGTCGGCGCTGGTGGTCATCGCGGCGCTCGCCACGCTGCCGCTGGCGGCGTCGCTGGTCGTCGCGGTGGCGGCGATCTGGGTGCTGGAGGCGGCGATGAACGCGCTGCACGCACCCTATCGCGCGCTGGTCGCCGATACGCTGCCGCCCGAGGATCATGCCGGTGGCTATGCGATGCAGACCGTCTTCATCGGGCTGGGGGCGCTGGCCGGGGCGTGTGCGCCGATCCTGCTGGCATGGGGTGGCTGGTCGAATGTCGCGCAGCCGGGGCAGACCGCGCCGTCGGTCCGCGTCGCGTTCGTGGCGGCGGCGATCGCGGTCGCACTGTCGGTCGGCTGGACGGTGGCGCGGGTGCGCGAACCGGCGGTTTCCGCAACCCGAGGCCCGGAGGACGACCCCGGCCGCCACCGCCGTGCGGAAATTGTCCTGTTGTGGCAGGCGTTGCGCCCGGTCGCCGCGATCCAGTTCTTCAGCTGGTTCGGCCTGTATCTGTTGTGGGTCTATGCCACGCCGGTCGTCGCCGCGCAGCTTTATGGTGCGACGTCGCCGTTCGATACGGCCTATGCCCGCGGGGCGGACTTCGTCGGCGTGCTGTTCGGCACCTATAACGGCGTGGCGGGGATGTGCGCGTTCCTGCTGCCCGGCCTGTTTCGCCGCTTCGGGGTGGCGCGGGTCCATGGCGCTGCGCTGGCGGCGGGGGCGCTGGGGCTGGCCGGGCTGGCGGTCCTGCCGCTTGCTTCCGGGCTGGTCGCCTGTGCGGTACTGATCGGCATCGCCTATGCCTCGATCCTCAGCGCGCCGTTCGTGCTGGCCGGGCGTGCGGTGTCCAGCGCCACCGCGGGCACGTTCATCGGGGTGATGAACATCTTCATCGTCGTGCCGCAGCTGGTCGCCGGGCTGACCATGGGGTGGATCGTCGCGCACGCCTTGGGTGGAATGGTGTGGCCGGTGCTGCCGCTGGCCGGAGGGCTGATGGCGATCGGCGCAGTGCTGAGCGTGGTGCTGCCCGGCATGGACGATCGCCGCCGGGCGGCGTAGTGCAAGAAAATGCAACGATCGGATCGACCATGGCGCGGGTAAAGCGGGGCGGGCCGACGCTGGGGGGCATCGCGGCGGAGGCCGGGGTGTCGGTCGCGACCGTATCGCGGGTGCTGACCGGGCATAGCGCGATCAGCGAGGAAACGCGCGAACGGGTGCTGCAAACCGCCGGGCGGCTGGGCTATGTCCATGTACCGCAACGGGTGCGGCGTGCCGCGCCGACGCTGTCCGACCAGATATGTCTCGTCGTGCCAGTCGCGACCGCGCATGGCGGGCAATTGGCCAACCCGTTCGAACTGGCGCTGATCGGCGGGATCGGCACCGCGCTGCGCGAGCGGCGGCGCGACGTGTCGATCGTGTGGCAGACGCCCCATGACGATGCGACGCTGGCGCAATTCCTCGACCAGAGCGCCTATGCCGGCACGATCTTTCTGGGGCAGTCGCAGTTTCACGACACGCTCAACGACCATGCCGAACGTGGCACACCGCTGGTCGTATGGGGCGTCGAGGCCGCCGGGCAACGCTATTGCTCGATCGGCAGCGACAATCACGAAGGCGGATTCCAGGCGACGGCGCATCTGCTGCGCAAGGGGCGGCGGCGCATCGCCTTTATCGGCGCGATGCCGCCGATCGCGGCCGCGCGTACCCCGTTTTCCCAGATTGCGATGCGGCTGGAGGGGTATCGCGCCGCGCTGTCGGCGCATGGCGTGGCGTTCGATCCGGCAATGGTCCAGACGCCGACGGCCGGCCGGTTCGAAGGGGCGGAGGCGGTCGACGATCTGCTGGAGCGGGGGATAGCCTTCGACGCGATCGTCGCCGCGTCCGACTTGGTGGCGCTGGGCGCGATCCAGACGCTGCGCCAGCGCGGGCTGCGCGTGCCGGAGGATGTCGCGGTCATCGGCTATGACGACATCGACGCCGCCGCCCTGTCGACACCGGGGCTGACCACCATCCGGCAGGATGTCATCAAGGCCGGCAACCTGCTGGTGTCCAAGCTGCTGCGGATCATCGACGGTCACCGCGCACGGTCGGAACGCCTGCCGACCGGCCTGATGATTCGCGGCTCCTGCGGGCGGTGAGACAGCGGCATTTCATGCAAATTTATGACTGCCGCAACAGCTAAGCATTTCTGAAAGCGTCGAAATAGCTTTCGATTGTTTGCGCCTTAATGTAAATTGCAATCGATTGTAAAAGATCATTGCATTAGTTTGCGGACTCAATCATTTTCCAACCATCGGATGGATCGCCCGGCAGAGGCGCCTTTGGAGGGGATTATGATGCGTACATGTCGTTTGATGCTGTTGGCGTCGGTTGCGTCGATGGTGCCGCTGGCGCCCGCGCTGGCCCAGTCGGCCACCGAAGCCTCGCCGGTCGCGCCACAGGCCGATGCGCCTGCCGCCGACGGCGCACAGGACAGCAGCCTCGGCCTCGACGAGATCATCGTCACCGGCACCCGGACCGGCGTCCGCAAGTTCGAGACGTCCTATGCCATCACCACCATCGATCCGCTGGCGATCGCGCAGAAGGCGCCGCTGGGCATTGCCGACCTGATCGCATCGACGCCGGGCATCTATGTCGAAAGCTCCGGCGGCGAAGTCGGCAACAACGTCTATTCGCGCGGCCTTCCGGCGGATAATTACCGCTATCTCCCGCTGCTGGAGGACGGGCTGCCGGTATGGGAAGAGGGCGCGGGCGCCTTCACCAATGCCGACGAATTCTTCCGCGTCGACGGTACGGTCGATTCCCTCCAGATCGTGCGCGGCGGTTCGGCGTCGATCACCGCATCGAACGCGCCGGGCGGCGTCGTCAACGTCCTGACCAAGCGGCCGACCCGCACACTGAAGGGCATGATAAAGGGCGAGGTCGGCGACTGGGATCATTACCGGCTCGACGCCAATGTCTCCGGCCCGTTGACCGATCGTCTGTCGTTCGCGATCGGTGGCTTCTACCGCGAAGACAATGGCCTCCGGAACCCCGGCTTCACCGGCAACCAGGGCGGTCAGTTCCGCGTCGGCCTGCAATATGACTTTGCCGACAGCGGGTCGCTGTTCGTCAGCTATCGCAAGCTCGACGACAAGAACATCTTCTACACCGCCATCCCGCTCGCCAGCCCGAGCCAGGGATTGCCGGGGTTGGATGCGGGCACCGGCACGCTGGTGAACACCGATTTCGCGCGGCTGACCGTGCCCGACGGCAATGGCGTGTTCGGCAAGCGCGTCGACCTGACCCAGGGTATCCATACCGACACCGACACCTTCACCGCGATCCTGAACAAGCCGCTGGGCGACGGGTGGGAGGTCAACAACCGCACCCGCTACACGACCGGGTTCGTCGACTTCAACGGGCTGTTCAGCTCCGGCGTGGCCACGTCGCAGCAGTTCCTGAACGATGCGTTCAACCGCATCCTCGCCGCGCGTCCCGACACGACCCGCGCCGTCTATCGCAACGCGCTGACCGGAGAGACGGTGGCGGCATCGGCGCTCGGCAACCAACTTGCGCTGACGCAGAGCATCTTCAACACCGTCGTCGATGTCGAGAACGTCATCAACGACCTGAGCGTGACGAAGAAGCTCGACACCGGCATCGGCCGCCACACGCTGACCGGCGGCTATTATTTCAGCCAGTTCCA
>CAJYRU010000025.1 GCA_913777295.1 uncultured Sphingomonas sp.
GCTTCTGGCAGTCGAGCAACCTGCGCGAAGGTTCGGCCAAGCTCGAGAAGAACTCGGCCTACAAGCAGCTCGTCGACGACGGCCTGCAGGCGCAGGACCAGCACGCCAAGCTGACCGATCCGGTCGAAGCGCATGACTGGCTGCACGGTTCGCTCGCCCGCTCGGAAGCGGCGATCAACTCGAAGCTGGGCGGTGGTCTGGCGTTCCTCGCGACCGTCGGTGCGACTGCGCCGTTCATCGGCCTGTTCGGCACCGTGGTCGGCATCTACCGCGCGCTGATCAAGATCGGCGCGTCGGGCGATCCCTCGATCGACAAGGTCGCAGGCCCCGTCGGTGAGGCGCTCATCATGACCGCGCTCGGCCTGGTCGTCGCGGTTCCGGCCGTGCTCGCCTACAACTGGCTGCAGCGCCGCAACAAGTCGATCGCGGAAGACCTGTCGGCCTTCTCGAACGACGTGCTGGGCTTCCTCGCGTCGAACGGCGCCGTGAAGCCGACGATCGCAGGTGCCGCTTCGAAGGCGCCGGTGAAGCCGGTTGCCGCGACCACGACCGCCGGCCAGGCCGGTGGCGTGCAGACGCGCCCGTAAGCGACGAGGCTGCGGGATGTGCCGGCATCGGCCCATCCCGCAACCCGCCGGCGCCGGTGCCCGTGGCTTGGACCACTGCGGCAGACGGCGTCCGGCCATAAGGAATGGATAGGATAGCTCGCACATGGCGATGAGCACTGGAGGAGGAGGCTCCTCCGAGAAACCGATGTCGGACATCAACACCACGCCACTCGTGGACGTGATGCTGGTGCTCCTCATCATCTTCCTGATCGCCGTTCCGGTGGCGATCCAGACGGTCAAGGGCATCGTTCTGCCCAAGGTCCGTTTCGATCCGACGACGACGAAGCCCGAAAACGTGCTGCTGTCGGTGACGAGCGGCCCGGACGGCAACTGCCTCGTCTATTGGGGCACGTCGCCGATCACCAGCAAGGACCTGCTGACCCGCGCGGTCGACAAGCTGAAGCTGGAGATCGAACGCCAGGGCGGCGCGGGCAACCCGAACCTCGAACTGCCCGAAGTCCATATCCGCGGCGACGTCAACACGCCCTACAAGTGCATCGGCGGCACCATCTACACGATGCAGCAGGCAGGCTTCGCCAAGGTCGGCTTCATCTCGCAGCCGCCACCCGCGGGTGGCTGATCTGCCCCGCCCGACCCAGGAGTATTTGACATGGCAATGAGTGGTGGCTCGGACGACGGCGAGCCGATGATGGACATGAACACGACGCCGTTGATCGACGTCATGCTCGTGCTCCTCATCATGTTCATCATTACCCTTCCGATCCCGACGCACGCGGTGAAGGTCGACCTTCCGGTCAACGATCCGCGTAACCAGAAGCCGCCGGTCGATCCGCAGAAGAACAAGATCATCATCGACGCGGCCGGCACGGTCTCGTGGAATGGTCAGCCGGTCGACGAGGTGACGCTGCGTCAGTATCTGGACACCGCTGCGGCGATCAATCCGGAGCCGGAACTGCACTTCCAGCCGGACCCGCAGGCGAAGTACGACAAGGTCGACCAGACGCTGGCGGTGATCAAGCGCTCGGCGGTCACGAAGCTCGGCTTCATCGGCAACGAACAGTATCGTAACGATTTCTGATCGACGCCGAACGGTACGATGACAGGGCGGTCCCATCCGGGGCCGCCTTTTTTTGTGCGTCAGGGCGGAGGGGGTTGCGTCGGTCGGGCCTTGTGGGACCGCTGAGCCGCTGAGCCGCTGAGCCGCTGAGCCGCTGAGCCGCTGAGCCGCTGAGCCGGACGGCTGGATATGCTGAACGGGTGCTCCGGCCGATCACACGTAGCTGGGCACTGTTCCAGCTTTCACGAAGACCTGTGCCAAGGACGGCTCCGTCATGCCGGACCTGTTCCGGCATCCACTGCGCCAGTCGCCCGGAAGCTGTTGTTTTTACTGCGTGGTGGCAGCCTAAATATGTCTGGGGGGACGGTCGGACAGACGCGAGTGGCGCCGCTGTTGTTATGACCTCTCGAAGGGTGGCATTTTCAGATGAGGGCCATGCAACGTTCCAGCCTTCGCCGCGGCGATGGTTTGAAAGATCGTCGGAAGCCCCCTTTCTCTTCGGGTGGATGAAAGGCTTAAGGCTGAGTTTGGGCGTCAGAGCGCCTGCGGTGACGTGCTGGCTATGACGGATCGCAGCGATCGCCCTGTCACAGTTCCTACGGTGCCTTGGCGTGGGTACGTCGTTGGATGCGCTACCGAGCCCGCTCGTTTGGACTGCGCGCGCCTCTAAAGCCCGACGTGCCGGCCCCGAATAGGCAGACAAACCCCACCCTCGACCGCGCCCCCCTTGCAGAACGAGCACCCCGCACCCATATCCCTTTCGCTATAGTCGCATATCGACGGTTTATCGGCGCTCTGCGGCCCTTTCTCCCTCTTTCCCTGCAGCCCGGCATCAGGCGCAGCGACACGCGTTCCGCCTGTCACGAAAGAAGGGACTTCCCATGAGCACGATCGGCACCGTCAAATTCTTCAACGCCGACAAGGGGTA
>CAJYRU010000026.1 GCA_913777295.1 uncultured Sphingomonas sp.
CGCCGATCGAGGAGACGCTGGAGGCGCTCGACACGCTCGTCCGTCATGGTCACGTCCGCTATCTCGGCTTGTCCAACTGGGCGGCGTGGCAGGTGGTGAAGGCGGTCGGCATCGCCGAGGCGCGGCGGCTCGCGCCGATCCTGTCGCTCCAGGCCTACTATACGCTGGTCGGCCGCGATCTGGAGCGCGAGATCGTGCCGATGCTGCGGTCGGAGAAGATCGGACTAATGGTGTGGAGTCCGCTCGCGGGCGGCTATCTGTCGGGCAAGTACGATGGCGAGGGCCAGGCGGCGGACGGGCGGCGCGCGAGTTTCGACTTTCCGCCGGTCGATCGCACCCGTGGTTCGGTGGTGATCCCCGAAATGCGCCGCATCGCTGAGGCGAAGGGCTGCACCGTCGCGCAGGTCGCGCTTGCCTGGCTGCTCCACCAGCCGGTGGTGACGAGCGTGATCGTCGGGGCGAAGCGGGTCGACCAGCTCACCGACAATATCGCCGCGACCCAGGTGTCGCTCGACGCGGACGATCTCGCCGCGCTTGATGCGGTGACCAAGCTGCCAGCGGAATATCCCGGCTGGATGCTGGAGCGCCAGGGCGGCTATCGCGCCTGACGGTCGCAGGTTTGGCGGGACGGTTTCTCGACCGCCCCGCCACTCCGACCTAGCGTTCGAACAGGCGGCGGATCAGCCGGGCAGGAGACGGCCCGTCCGGGCGGCATGGGCGAAGGTCGGAAAGCCGAAAGCCTCCGCCTGACGCGCGGCGATTTCATAGTCATAGGGCACGCCGTGCAGTTGGGCCGCCCATCCGGCGTTACGACGCTCGACGATGGCATAGCGCGCCAGCGGGCTGCCCGCCTCCATGACATGCGGGGTCGCGCCTCGGTCCCGGTAGCACGGCATCCCGACGCTACCGGGGTTGACGATCAGCACGCCATCGACCGCCACGATGCGCGGCGTATGCGTATGTCCGCAGAGCACCAGACTGGCCGACCCGATCCCCTTCAGGCGCGGCCGGATGGCGGTGTCGGCATCTAATGTCGCGCGGCCGGAGGTCACGTCCTCGAGCAGATATTCCAGATCGCCACCGGCCGGACTGCCATGGCAGGCGAAGACGTCGCCATCGCAAAGGGTAAGCGTTGCGGGCAGCCCCTCGATCCATGCCAAATGTTCTTGGGTCAGGAGCGGACGCGCCAGAACGTCGAACGCCCCGTCGCTGCCGTCCTGTAACTGCCGCTCGTGGTTTCCAGCGATGGTCAGATAATCGGAACGCATCTGAAACTCCGCGCTTGCCCCAGGATCGAACGGGCCGGACACGAGGTCACCCAAATTGACGATCAGGTCGGGCGCGGCGGCGGTTATCGCTTCACGGACGGCCTCCAGCGCGGCCAGATTTCCATGGGCGTCGGCAATAACCCCGATCTTCAATGCTTCCTCCTCGGCCGACAAGCAGCGACATCCCGGATGAGCATGGCAGGTGCTTCCTCAAAACGCCATGCACGACCAGCGGCCACCAGCGACCGCCGTTACCCGAGCCCCTCGGGGACCAAGACGATCTTGCCCGCGAAGCTGCGATCCTCCAGCAGGCGATGGGCAGCGGCCCCCTCGCTCAGCGGGAAGGTGGTGATGACGGGCGCGGTAATCGTGCCAGCCCGCAAGGCCGCGAACAGCCTGTCGGCGCGGCTCTGTCGGCTTTCCGCGCGGTTCAGATAGGTCCAAAGATCACCGCCGACGATGCCCTTGGAATGCTCCATCAGGGACAGCGGATCGATCGCGGGCGGTGTACCGCCCGCCTTGCCGAAGATCACCACGCGGCCACCAGGACGCAAGGCGGCGAGGCTGTCGTGGAGCGTGGTGCCAATCGAATCATAGACCAGATCGACGCCGTCTCCGGTCGCCCGCCGCACCTGCGCCACCCAATCGTCATAGCCATAGACCGCACTCGCGCCGTTCGACCGCGCCTGTTCGCGCTTGGAGGGAGTCGAGGCCAGCGCATGGACCTCGGCACCCAGCGCCGCCGCCATCTGGGTCAGCAGCCGCCCGACGCCGCCCGATGCGGCCTGGACCAGCACTCGGTCGCCAGCGGCCAGCCTGCCGCTATCCTCGACCAGATATTGCGCCGTCACGCCTTGCAGCAACAGCGCGGCGGCGGTGCGATCGTCGATTTCGTCCGGCAGCGCGACCAGACGATCGGCGGGCGCGCAGACCCGCTCGGCATGGGCGCGCGGCACGTCGAGAAACCCGACCCGCTGCCCGACCCGCCAGCGATCGACGCCGGTCCCGACCGCGACGATGCGTCCCGCCCCCTCATAGCCGCCGATCCATGGCGCCTCGCCGTCGAGTACATAGACGCCCTGACGGCGATAAATGTCGGCGAAGTTCAGGCCGACCGCTCTGTTCTCCACCAGCACCGAGCCGGGGTCCAGTTCCTGATCCGAAAGGGTGCCATAGCGCAGGACTTCGGGTCCCCCGAATTGATCGAAGAACAAGGCCTTCACCGCACTATCCTCGACACGCCCATCGCCAATCATCCTTGTTTTGGTTGCCAATGACCGAAAGATGCCTGCTGGACCGCGCCGGAAACAGCCGCATAGGATGCGACGTCTTAGAACCAAGGGTTTGCAATGGACCGATTGACTAGCATGGCAATCTTCGTATCGGTCGTCGACCTCGGCAGCTTCACCGCCGCGGCCAAGGCGCACGATATCTCGGCGACGATGGTGGCCAAGCATATCAATGCGTTGGAGGCGCGGCTCGACACCCGCCTGCTGCACCGGACGACCCGGCGGTTGTCGCCGACCGAGGCCGGTCGACGCTTCACCGAATCCTGCCGTCGCGTGCTGGCGGATGTCGCGATCGCCGAGGCGGTGGGTGCCGAGGTGGCGCAGACGCCGGTCGGTCGGCTTCGCATCGCCGCACCGATCGCCTTCGGCACCGAACGGGTCGCGCCCCTGCTGGCCACCTATCTCGACCGCTTTCCGGACATGCAGGCGGAACTGGTGCTGGGTGACCGCAAGGTCGATCTGATCGAGGAAGGCTTCGACCTGGCCTTTCGGATCGGTGCGCTGGAGGACGACTGGTTGGTCGCCCATCCGCTCGCTCCCTATCGGCTGATGCTCGCCGCCGCGCCGGGCTATCTGGAGCGGCACGGTCATCCGAAGAGGCCCGCCAACTTGCGCGAACATCGACTGATCGGCTTCGCGCAATTCGGTGCGGACGACCGCTGGACGCTGGTCGGGCCCGATGGCGAGCATGTCGTACCGCTGCCCCCGCCCCGCCTGCGCATCAACCACGCGGCCGCCCTGCGGCAGGCTGCGGTCGCGGGCTATGGCATCATCCTGCAATCCCGCGTGACGCTGGACGGTGATCTAACTTCGGGGCGCCTGATCCCCGTTCTGGCGGATTACGCTCCCGAACCTCGTCCGCTGACGCTCGTCCGCCTGCCCGATCGTCGCATGACGGCGGGCCTGCGCGCCTTTGTCGACATGGCGGTTTCGGCGTTCAACGACTAAGCATGAAGCAACGCGATGACGCTCGAAGCCGGTCCATTCATCACCGGAGCGCCAGATTGACGTGCCGCCATCCAAGGTCGAATTCGTCGGACATGAGCATCTCCAACCGCGAAGCGCGTCGGATCGTCCTGGCGGCGCAGGGCTTTGGTCGCGCGCGTCCCGTCACTCCGTCAGTTCGCCACCTGCGCGGCACCGCCGAGCGGCTTAACCTGTTCCAGATCGATAGCGTCAACGTGCTGACGCGGGCGCACTATCTGCCCGCATTCTCACGTCTCGGCAGCTATGACCGTGCCTTGCTGGAGGGCGATGCGTGGGGGCCGAAACGCCAGCGACGCATGTTCGAATATTGGGCGCACGAGGCGTCGTTGCTGCCGCTCGACCTCCACCCACTGCTCCGCTGGCGCATGGCGCGGGCGGAGCGAGGCGAGATCGGCTATCAGGCGCTGCGCCGGTTCGCGGTCGAGCGCCGGGCCGAGGCTGACGCCGTGCTCGAACGGATCACCGCCGAAGGCCCGCTGGCGGCGGCCGACTTCGAGAACGGGTCTAGCCGCAGCGGTTGGTGGGAATGGAGCCACGTCAAGCATGCGCTCGAATGGCTGTTCTGGTCCGGGCAGATCACCACCGCGACCCGGCGGGGCAGTTTCGCGCGCCTGTACGACCTGACCGAGCGGGTCATTCCGCCGGCGGTACTGGCGCTCCCAACGCCGTCGGTTGAGGCGGCGCAACGCGCCTTGATCGAACGGAGCGCGCGTGCGCTGGGCGTCGCTACCGCCAGCGACCTGCGCGACTATTTCCGGTTGAAACCCGCCGAAGCCGATCACGCCATCGCCGACCTGGCGGAAGACGGAGTGCTCGTGCCGGTGCGGGTCGAGGGCTGGAGCCAGAAGGCATGGATGCATCGCGACGCGACCATGCCGCGCCGGGTGCGCAGCGCTGCCTTGCTCGCGCCGTTCGATCC
>CAJYRU010000027.1 GCA_913777295.1 uncultured Sphingomonas sp.
TGGGCGCAGGGGCCGCCGGCGCGCTGAACCAGTGGTATGAGGCGGATCTCGACGCCAAGATGAAGCGGACGCAGGGCCGGCCGCTGCCCGCCGGACGGATGGACCGCGAATCGGCGCTGCATTTCGGTGTGGGCCTGGCGATCTTCTCGGTCGTGTTGATGGGGCTGGCGGTGAATGTCCCTGCCGCGATCATCCTGACCGTCTCCATCCTGTTCTACGTGCTGGTCTATACCGTGTGGCTGAAGCGCCGCACGCCGCAGAACATCGTCATCGGCGGCGCGGCGGGCGCGTTTCCACCGCTGATCGGTTGGGCGGCGGCGACCGGCGATGTCGCGCTGCTGCCGTTCCTGCTGTTCAGCTTGGTGTTCCTGTGGACGCCGCCGCATTTCTGGGCCTTGGCGCTGTTCGTGAAGACCGATTACGCCAATGCCGGCGTGCCGATGCTGCCGGTGGTGGCGGGTGAGCGGACGACGCGGACGCAGATCGGCCTTTATACCATTCCGATGGCCGCCGTCGCGGTCGCGCCGTGGCCGCTGGGCCTGACGGGTGCGATTTACGGCATCGCCGCCTGCCTGCTGACCGCTACCTTCGGCGTGCTGGCGGTGCAGGTCGCGACGCGCACGACCGGGCAGGACGACAGGATGAAGCCCGAAAAGCGGCTCTTCGCCTTTTCGATCCTGTATCTCTTTGCAATGTTCGGCGCGCTGGTCGCCGACCGATGGGTATTGGCATGAGCGAACATGACGACCGGATCCGCGCCCGCCAGCGCGAGCGCGCCCGGGTGATGGCATGGCTGCTGGGCGCGTTCGTCCTGCTGATGTTCGCGATCACCATCGTCAAGATCCGGGCCGGGATGGGCGCATGACCCGCAACCTGCGCACCGCGCTGTTGTCCGCCGCGGCGGTGGCCGGCATGACGGGCGTGGGCTTCGCCAGCGTGCCGCTGTACCGCATGTTTTGTCAGGTGACCGGCTTCAACGGTACGACCCAGCGCGGACAGGATGCGCCCGGCGGCATCGGCGACAAGGTCGTGGTGCGGTTCGACACCAACACCAACCCGGCGCTGGGGTGGGAATTCAAGCCCGAGCGCGCGTCGGAAACCGTCGACATCGGCGCGCGCGACATGGCGTTCTTCACCGCGAAGAACGTGTCGGGCCGCCCGGTCACCGGCACCGCGACCTTCAACGTGACGCCGTCGCAGGCCGGCAAATATTTCACGAAGATCCAGTGCTTCTGCTTCACCCAGCAGACGCTGCAGCCGGGCGAGAAGGTGCGGATGCCGGTCATCTTCTTCGTCGATCCCAAGATGCTGGCCGATCCGGATGCGAAGGACATTCGCGCGATCACGCTGTCCTACACATTTTACCCGGTGGATTCGGCCGCGACGACAAGCCAGGGTGCAGACTCATAAATGGCAATGGCCGGGACGAAGCCGAAGCTGGCGCACGGGTAGGAGCAAGGAGGGAGCGATGCAACTGCATCGTGACCGACGCGCGACGCCGCCGTGCGCCAGCTTCGGCCCGCCGCTTCGCGGTCGTCGTGGGAGGGCCGCTGGCCGCGTCGCTTGCTTGCGCGTGGCGCTGCCACGCGTCTGCGCTGCGCTCCTTGCCAGCGGCCCTCCCACGGCGATCACGGCCGTTGCCATTTATGGGTCTGCACCCTAGGATCGCGCGCAAACACGTGCCAGCATAGGCGCGACGCATAATAGGGACGGATGATGGCAGGCGCGAAGAACCACGATTTTCATATCCTGCCCCCCAGCATCTGGCCGCTGGCAAGCTCGATGGCCGCGCTCATGCTGGCGGCGGGCGGCGTCATGTGGATGAACGAGGCGGCGCTGGGCGGCCTGGTGTTCGGCGCGGGGCTGATCGCGACGCTCGCCTGCATGGGCTTCTGGTGGGCCGACGTCATCCGCGAGGCGAAGGCGGGTGACCATACGCCGGTCGTGCAGTTGCACCTGCGCTATGGCATGATCCTGTTCATCGTGTCCGAGGTCATGTTCTTCGTCGGCTGGTTCTGGTCGTGGTTCGATTTCTCGCTGTTCCCGGCCGCGGTGCAGTGGAGCCATGACGGCGGCACCTCGCTGATCGAGGCGGGCGATACCGCCGTGACCGCGCAATGGCCGCCGGCCGGTCTCGAAGTACTGAACGCCTTCGAACTGCCGCTGCTCAACACCTTCATCCTGCTGCTGTCGGGCACCACGGTCACCTGGGCGCACCATGCGCTGATCCACAACCAGCGCGGCGGCAAGCTGAAGGGCCTGTGGGGCGCGATCGGCGTGGGCGAGGATGACGGCGTCAAGAAGGGGCTGTGGCTCACCGTCCTGCTGGGCGCGCTGTTCTCGTGCATCCAGGCCTATGAATACATGCACGCGCCGATGCCGTTCAAGGGGCTGAACTATGGCGCGGCCTTCTACATGGCGACCGGGTTCCATGGCTTCCACGTGCTGGTCGGCACCATCTTCCTCGCCGTCAACCTGATCCGCGCGTATCAGGGCGACTTCACGCCCAAGCAGCATTTCGGCTTCGAAGCGGCCGCGTGGTACTGGCATTTCGTCGACGTGGTGTGGCTGTTCCTGTTCGTCGTCATCTATGTCTGGGGCGGCTGGGGCGCGCCGATCCATGGTGGCTGATGGCTGAACCATCGGGCGCGGGCGGCCCCGCGCCTTTCGATTGCGGCGTGCGCGGCCTATGTCCGCGGTGCGGGGCCACGACCTTGTTTCGTGGCCCCGTTGCCTTTGCCGACCGGTGCAGCGCGTGCGCGCTCGACCTTACCGCGTTCAATGTCGGCGACGGGCCGGCGGCGTTCCTGACGCTGATCCTCGGCGGGATCGTCACCATCCTCGCCATCTGGCTCGACCTGCGCTTCGGCCCGCCATGGTGGGTACATGTGCTGCTGTGGGTGCCGCTGACGATCGGCGGCGTGGTCGGATCGCTGCGCGTGGCGAAGGGCATGTTGCTGGCGCTCGAATATCGCAATGCCGCGCGCGAAGGGAAGATCGACCCCCGGCCATGAAGCGCGTGCCCGTCCTGCCCACGTTAATCGTCCTGCTTGCCGTCGCCGCCATGGTCGCGCTGGGCTTCTGGCAGTTGCAGCGCCGCACCGAAAAGGCCGCGCTGATCGCGCACGCCGTCGCCAATCTCGACCGCGCGCCGCAACCGCTGCCCGCGCGGATCACCGACGACCTGTTGTTTGCCCGCGTCACCGCCAGCTGTGCGCGGGTCGAGGACTGGACAATGGGTGCCGGCCGTACCGCGACCGGCACGTCGGGCTATCGCCACATCGCCGCCTGCGTTTCGCCGGCCGGCCAGCGCTTCCGCGTCGACATGGGCGTCGCGGCCGATCCGAAGCTGCGCCCTGTCTGGGCCGGCGGCGCGGTGGCGGGGACATTCAGCCACGCCCCGGGCGGCCCGACGCTGCTCGACCGGATGACCGGCCATGCCGTGCCGCCGGCACCGATGATCGTGTCGGACACCCCCGCGCCCGGCCTGTCCGCTAGCCAGCGGCCCGACCCGGCCAGCCTGCCCGACATTCATCTGGGCTATGCGCTGCAATGGTTCGGCTTCGCCTTGGCCGCGGCCATCATATACTTGCTGGCACTTCGTCGCCGCAGCCGCTAACCGCAACGCCCATGCGGTATGTCAGCACCAGGGGCGATGCGCCCGAACTCGACTTCGCCGGCGCGACGCTGGCCGGATTGGCGCGCGATGGCGGGCTGTATGTCCCGACGCAATGGCCGACGCTGACCCGCGAGGAGATCGCCGGGCTGGCGGGCCTCAGCTATGCCGAGACGGCGGTGCGGGTGATGCTGCCCTTCGTCGGCGACTCGCTGAGCGAAGCCGAACTGTGCGCGCTGTGCGAAACCGCCTATGGCCGGTTCAGCCACAAGGCGGTGACCCCGCTGGTCCAGCTCGACCATGACCAGTGGCTGCTAGAGCTGTTCCACGGCCCGACGCTGGCGTTCAAGGACGTGGCGCTGCAGCTGCTGGGGCTGTTGTTCGAGAAGTTCCTGACCGGTACGACCGAACGGCTGACCATCGTCGGCGCGACCAGCGGCGATACCGGATCGGCGGCGATCGACGCGGTGGCGGGGCGCGAAAATATCGACATCTTCATGCTGCATCCGGCGGGCCGCGTGTCCGACGTGCAGCGGCGGCAGATGACGACCGTGCTGTCGCCCAACGTCCACAATATCTCGATCGAAGGCGATTTCGACACCGCGCAGGCGCTGGTCAAGGCGATGTTCAACGACCCCGGTTTCTCGGGGCGGTTCCGGCTGTCAGCGGTCAATTCGATCAACTGGGCGCGGTTGATGGCGCAGGTGGTCTATTATTTCTACGCCGCGGTGCGACTGGGCGGGCCGGATAAGGCGATCGCCTTTTCGGTGCCGACCGGCAATTTCGGTGATGTGTTCGCCGGCTATGTCGCGGCGCAGATGGGGCTGCCGATCGCCAGGCTGATCGTAGCGACCAACGTCAACGACATCCTCCACCGCGCGCTGTCCAACGGGGATTATTCGAGCGCGACCGTGACCCCGACCGCGACGCCGTCGATGGACATTCAGGTCAGCTCGAACTTCGAGCGACTCCTGCACGATCTGGGCGGGCGCGACGGGCTGGCACTGGGCGAGCAGATGCGCGGGTTCGAGGGTACGCGCGCGATGCGGCTGACCAATGCGCAGCAGCAGGGCGCGGCGGCGCTGTTCCAGAGCGCGCGGGTGGATGCCGACCGCATGGCGCAGGCAATGCGCTGGGCGTGCGACCATGCCGCGCAGACGATCGACCCGCATACCGCCATTGCGCTGGCCGCCGCACTCGACAGCGGGATCGACGCGCCGATGGTAACGCTGGCGACGGCGCACCCGGCCAAGTTCCCCGATGCGGTCGAACGCGCCATCGGTACGCGCGCCACGCTGCCGCCGCGCGTCGGCGACCTGTTCGAGCGCGAGGAACGCTATGTCACCCTGCCCGCCACCTTCGAGGCGGTGACGTCCTGGATCGCCGAACGGGCGACGCCGCGCGCATAATGGACCCGATCGCACTTATCGGTGAGCCGTGGGGCGATTACGGGCTGATCGACTGCGGCCATGGGCGCAAGCTGGAGCGCTATGGCCCCTATCGCTTCATCCGGCCCGAGCCGCAGGCGATGTGGGCGCCGGCGCTGTCCGACTGGGACGCGCATGGCGAGTTCGTGCCCGGATCGGACGAGGATGGCGGCGGGCGCTGGCAATTCTTCAAGCAGCCGCCGCGCGACTGGCCGCTGACGTGGCGCGAGGTGCGGTTTTCGGCGAGCAATACACCGTTCCGCCATCTCGGCTTCTTTCCCGACATGGCCCCGGTGTGGGACTGGATGCGCGGGCGGATCGACGGGGCGAACGACCCCGAATGCCTGAACCTGTTCGGCTATACCGGCGTCGGATCGCTGGCGCTGGCAGCGGCGGGGGCGCGGGTGGTCCATGTCGATGCTTCGAAGAAATCGGTCGAACAGGCACGCGGCAATGCCGCCCTGTCCGACATGACCGACCGGCCGGTGCGCTGGCTGGTCGAGGATGCCGCCAAGTTCGTCGCGCGCGAGGTGCGGCGCGGACGGCGCTATGACGGCATCATCCTCGATCCCCCGAAATGGGGGCGCGGCCCCAATGGCGAGGTGTGGAAGCTGGAGGAGCATCTCCCCGGCCTGATCGCCGATTGCCGGCAGTTGCTCGACAGCGAGTCGCGCTTCCTGTTCCTGACGGTGTACGCGGTCCGGATGTCGGCATTGGCGATCGGCGAATTGCTGCGCCAGTCGCTCGGCGACCTGGGCGGGACGGTCGAATGCGGCGAACTGGGCGTGCGCGAGGAAACGCGCGGGCTGACCCTGCCGACGGCGATTTTCGCGCGGTGGAGCCACGCCTAAGCCCCTCCCCGCTACGCGGGGAGGGGGACCATCCGCAGGATGGTGGAGGGGGCTGTCCACATACGGCACGGTTGCGTTGCGAGGCGAACCCCCTCCACCATCGCCTTCGGCGACGGTCCCCCTCCCCGTGCCGGGGAGGAGCTTCAAGTCCGGCCGATCCGCATCGCCATGCCCGCCACGACCGGCCCACCGGCGCACAGCAGCAGGCTCGTAGCCGCCAGCAGCTTGATCGCCCCCGTCCCGCCTTCCAGCCCGCCGGCCCCGAAGATCACCAGTGGCAGCGCCAGCGGCAGCATCACGAGGCCCGCCACCGCCCCGCCGCCGCGCAGGCCCGCCGTCAGCGCTGCCGTCGCGACGCCCAGCGCCGCCAGTCCCGGCGTGCCGAGCAGCAACCCGACCTCCAGCGCCAGCAAGGTCGGCCCGTCCATCCCTAGCAGCGCCGCCGACAGCGCCGCCGCGATCATCACGGCGGGCGCAAAGCCCAGCCAGTGGCCGATGGTCTTGGCCGCGGCGATGCTCGCCTCGCCCCATCCGCGTATGCTGAGCTGATCGACCACCCCGGACTCCATGTCCGGCGCGACCAGCCGGTCGAGCGGCAGCAGCGCCGCCAGCAGCGCCGCCGCCCATGCCACCCCGCCGCCGATCCGCGCCAGCAACGCCGCGTCCGGCCCGATGGCGAAGGGGAACAGTGTCGCGACCAGCAGGAAGAAGGCGACCGGCAGCAGCAGCCCGCCGCCGCTCCACGCGATGCGCAACTCGCGGGCGATCAATGCGATCACAGCGTCACGACCTGTGCATCGGGCAGCGCGACGGCCACATGGCTGGCGACCAGCACCGCCCCGCCGCCAGCGCGATGGCGCGCGATCGCCGCCTCCAGCCGGTCGAGCGAGGCGGCGTCCAGCCCATTGGCCGGTTCGTCGAGCAGCCAGATCGGCGCATTGCTGGCGATGACGCGCGCGATGGCGGCGCGGCGCTTCTGCCCCGTCGACAGCATCCGCATCGGCACGTCGGCGAGGGACTGAATTGCCATCGCGTCGAGCGCCGCGTCCAGCCGGTCGCGGCCGCCGTCGAGGCCCGCCCAGAAACCCAGCGCCGCGCCCAGCGGCATCGCCGCCTCCAGCGCTGCCGCCTCCGCCAGCAGCGCGACCGCACCGTCGCGCTGGACGCTGCCGTTGGCCGGCGGCAACAGCCCGGCGGCGATCCGCACCAGCGTCGAGTTGCCGACACCGTTCGGCCCCTGCATCCACAGCGCCCCGCCCGGCGCAAGGCCGAACGACAGGTCGCGGAACAGCACCCGCCCCCCGCGCGCGCCCGTCACCTGCGTGAACGACAGCGTCAAACAGCGTCTTCCAGCGCGTGCATGTCGTCGTCGGACAGGCCGAAATGATGGCCGACCTCATGTACCACGACATGGGCGATCAGATCGCGCAGATCGACGCCGGTCTCGCACCATTCGGCCAGCAATGGTTGCCGGTACAGGTGGATGCGGTCGGGCAGGCGCACCCCGTCGAACATGGATTTCTCGCCGACCGGGCTGCCATGATACAGGCCGGTCAGTTCGT
>CAJYRU010000028.1 GCA_913777295.1 uncultured Sphingomonas sp.
CAAGCATTACATAAAAACACTCGCGCCCGACCCCAGCGCCGTCGCGAACCCTCGCAATACCCTACCAACCGGGGGGGTCAATAAGCAAAATTCACCTTCGTGAAAGGTTGCGACGAATGGTGACCCGCCCCGACGCGGTCTTCACGCAGGTTTCACGGACGCGTCACCGGCCCGATCTCCTCGGGCGCGTTGGCGACGATCGCGAGCATCGTCGTCCATGCTGCGACATTCTGGCGCAATTGTTCGGGATCGATGCGTTCCAGCGTATCGTCGGGCGTGTGATGCGTGTCGAAATAACGCAGCCCCGACTGGTTGAGGTCGATACCCGCCACGCCGGTCGCGATGGTCGGTGCGATGTCGGTGCCGTCGCCCGCGCGACCGCTGCCCGCGACGATCCCGAGTGGGGCAAGCGCGCTGGACAGGCGGGCGGTCACCGCCGCGGCGCTGTCGGGCAGCTGCGTTTCGAACCGCCAGACGCGATCCGCGCCGAAGTCGCTTTCGGACGCCGTGGCATGACGTTCCGCACCGTGGCGTTTGGCATAGGCGGCGCCCCCGAGACCGCCGACCTCCTCGGCGCCGAACCATACGACCCGGATCGTGCGGCGCAGGCGCTGTCCGCTGTCCATGATCCGCTTGGCCGCAGCCGCCGTGATCGCGACCCCGCTGGCATCGTCGATCGCGCCGGTGCCGAGATCCCAGCTGTCGAGATGCCCGCCGACCAGCACCACGCCGGCCGCGGGATCGGTGCCCGGCACCTCGGCGATGACGTTGCCCGATTCGCGTTCGCCGATCATCTTCGGGGTCAGCAGCAGCTTCAGCCGGATCGGCTGGCCACGCTTCGCGAGCCGTTCGATCAGCGTCGCATCCGGCGCAGCCAGCGCGGCGGCGGGGATCGGCGTCACGCCAGCGGGAAAGTCGGTGACGCCGGTATGCGGCAGCCGGTGTGCGTCGGTACCGATCGAGCGGATCACGATCGCCGCCGCGCCCTTTTGCGAGGCGGTCGCCGGGCCGGTGAAGCGCGCCGTCCCGTTGCTGCCATAGCTCGACCCGTCCTGCGTCGGCTGCATGGCGTTGCCGATATAGACGATCTTGCCGCGCACCGCCGACGCGGGCGCGTTGGCGAAGTCGGTATAGGTAGGGAAGACGACCAGTTCGGCGGTCAGCCCGCGCGGCCCGGTGCTCGCCGAATTGCCGAGCGCGGCGAGCGTCAGCTTCTGCGGCACCGGCGCGACGATCTCGGCGGTTTCGTCGCCGCGGACCCAGACCGGCATCTTGTAGGGCTCGGCCCGGACGTTGCTGAAGCCGAGCGCCGTCAGCTTCTTCACCGCCCAGTCACGCGCGCGCGCCTCGGCCTCGGTGCCGGCCAGCCGCTGCCCGACCTCCGTGGTCAGCCCCTCGACGATGTCATAGGCGAGGTCGTCCTTGAGCGCGGCATCGCGCAGCGCGGCGACCTGCGGATCGACCATGGCAGGGGTCGGCGGCACGGTGCGCTGCGCGGCGGCAGGCGTGGCGAGCAGCAGGGCGATCGTCAGCGAGGAAAGATGCTTCATGGGCGGGGGGCGTAACCGGCGCGGCGCGGTTTGCCAACGGCGTGGGCTGCGCTTACATGCGCGCCGACGATTTTTTCGCTGCACCCTCTCTTTCATGGAGCCGCGCGCCAGATGGCCGTTCAGTATACCTATGTCATGAAGGGTCTGACCAAGACCTTCCCGGGCGCGAACAAGCCCGTTCTCAACAACATCCACCTGCAATTCATTCCGGGCGCGAAGATCGCGATCATCGGCCCGAACGGTGCGGGCAAGTCCACGCTGATGAAGGTCATGGCGGGAATGGACACCGAGTTCCAGGGCGAGGCCTGGGCCGCCGAGGGAATCCGCGTCGGTTACCTCGCGCAGGAGCCGCAGCTCGATCCGTCGAAGGACGTGATGGGCAACGTCAAGGACGGCGTGCGCCCGGTCGCCGATCTGGTCGATCGCTTCAACGCCATCTCCGCCGAGATGGGCGATCCGAAGGACGACACCGACTTCGACGCGCTGATGGAGGAAATGGGCGATCTCCAGGCCAAGATCGACGCGGTCGACGGCTGGACGCTCGACAACCAGCTCGAGGTCGCGATGGAAGCGCTGCGCTGCCCGCCGGGCGACGCCGACGTCACCAAGCTGTCGGGCGGCGAGCGCCGCCGCGTCGCGCTCTGCCGGCTGCTGCTGGAGAAGCCCGACATCCTGCTGCTCGACGAGCCGACCAACCACCTCGATGCCGAGAGCGTGTCGTGGCTGGAGAACTTCCTCAAGGAATATACCGGCAACGTCATCCTCGTCACCCACGATCGCTACTTCCTCGACAATGTCGTGAACTGGGTGCTGGAGCTCGATCGCGGCCGTTACTACACCTACGAGTCGAACTATTCGGGCTATCTGGAAAAGAAGGCCAAGCGGCTCGAGCAGGAGGAGCGCGAGGAAGCCGGCAAGCAGAAGGCGATCGCCGACGAGCTGGCGTGGATGCGCCAGACCCCCAAGGCGCGCCAGACCAAGTCGAAGGCGCGTATCCGCGCGTTCGACGAGCTGATGGCGAAGCAGGAGAATCGCGTCGCCGGCAAGGCGCAGATCCTCATCCAGCTGCCCGAGCGGCTCGGCGGCAAGGTGATCGAGGCCAAGGGGCTGACCAAGGCCTATGGCGACAAGTTGCTGTTCGACAATCTCGACTTCACGCTGCCACCGGGCGGGATCGTCGGCGTGA
>CAJYRU010000029.1 GCA_913777295.1 uncultured Sphingomonas sp.
AACGCCTATGGCACGATCCAGGGCAAGGGCTGCGTCATCGGGGTCCAGAACTTCGCGTTCATGGGCGGGTCGATGGGCCAGTATGTGGGCGAGGCGTTCATCGCCGGCGTCGAGGCGGCGATCGCGCGCGGCGTGCCCTATATCGTCTTCACCGCCAGCGGCGGCGCGCGGATGCAGGAAGGTATCCTGAGCCTGAGGCAGATGCCGCGCACGACGGTCGCGATCGAGATGCTGCACGATGCCGGCCTGCCCTATCTGGTGGTGCTGACCGATCCGACCTCGGGCGGGGTCATGGCGGCCTATGCGATGCTGGGCGACGTGCAGATCGCCGAGCCGAAGGCGACGCTGGCGTTCACCGGGCGGCGCGTGATCGAGAGCACGATCCGCGAAAAGCTGCCCGATGATTTCCAGACGTCGGAATATTATCGCGACCATGGCCTGATCGACCGCGTAACGCATCGCCGCGACCTGCCGGCCGAACTGGCGCAGCTGATCGAGTTTCTGGGGCGCAAGGAAGCGGCGTAAATTGCTCCTCCCCGGCCCGGGGAGGGGGACCGCCGCGAAGCGGTGGTGGAGGGGGATCGCCTCGAAACGCAACCGTGGTGGAGGCGGATGCCCCCCCTCCACCATGCTGCGCATGGTCCCCCTCCCCGTGCCGGGGAGGATTTGGTTTGCCCGATTTCGCTATTTCCGCCGATCCAGCCGTGCAGGCGCAACTCGACCGGTTGGTGACGCTGTCGCCCGGTGCCGATATTCTCGGCCTCGACCGGATCACGCGGCTGTTGGCGCGGCTGGGCGATCCGCATCTGCGCCTGCCGCCCGTGTTCCATGTCGCCGGGACCAACGGCAAGGGATCGACCTGCGCCTATCTGCGGGCTGCGCTGGAAGCGGCGGGATACCGCGTCCATGTCTATGCCAGCCCGCATCTGGTGCGGTTCAACGAACGCATCCGTCTGGCCGGGACGCTGATCGACGATGCGGCGCTGGCCAGCCTGCTGGGTGAGGTGCTGGACGTCGCCGAGGGGATCGGCGCCAGCTTCTTCGAGATCACCACCGCCGCCGCGTTCCTGGCATTCGCGCGGACGCCGGCGGATGCGTGCGTGATCGAGGTGGGTCTGGGCGGACGGCTGGATGCGACCAACGTCCTGCCCGCGCCGGCCGTGTGCGGTATCGCCGCGCTGGGGATGGACCATGAGGCGTTCCTCGGCACGTCGCTGGTCGGCATTGCGGGCGAGAAGGCGGGCATTGCCAAGCCGGGCGTACCGGTCGTCACCCTCGCCTATTCGCACGACCTTGCCACGCGGGTGGCGGAGACGGTCGCGGCGGCGGACGGGGTGCTGATCGCGCGGGGCGAGGCGTGGGGTGCGGATGGCGAGCGGTATGGCGATGCGCATGGGTCGATCGACCTGCCCGAACCGGCGCTGGCCGGGCTGCATCAGCGCGACAATCTGGCGCTCGCCACGGCGATGCTGCGGCACCAGTCGGCGATCGACGTCCCCGACGCGGCGATCGTTGCGGGTGCGCGGGCGGCACGGTGGCCGGCGCGGATGCAGCGGCTGGCGGCGCAGGGGCCGCTGACCGGACGGGTCGATCCGCGTCACGGCGTGTGGCTCGACGGTGCGCACAACGAATCGGCCGCGATCGAAGTCGCCCGGGCATGGCCCCGGATCCGCCGCGGCGAGCGATCGGCGCTGGTGCTGGGGATGCTGGCCAACAAGGATGCGGATGCGGTGCTGCGCCATCTGGGCGAGGTGGTCGACCATGTCGTCGCGGTGCCGGTGCCGGGTCACGCGCATCATGCGCCCGCCGATCTGGCGCGCGCGGCACAGGCGATGGGCCTCAGCGCCGATGTGGCGACCGACCCGGCGGCGGCGCTCGACCTGCTGGCCCGGTCGGAGCCGGAGGCGGTGTTGATCGCGGGGTCGCTGTATCTCGCCGGCACCGTGCTGGCGGCGAATGACGAGGTGCCGGTGTAGGCATGGTTCCGTCGATCCGCGAACGTCGCCCCAGCGAACGCTGGGGCGTCGCGCGCCGCTTGTTCCGAATTATCATTGGGAGATCCCGGCCTTGCTGGGATGATGCTCGGGGCGGAGGGATCGAAGGTCAGGCTGCGGTCCGCGCCAGCTCCCGCTTCCACCGCATCCATTCGAGCAGCACGAACACCACTGCGACCAGCCCCAGCGCGGCGGTGAAGCGGAACACGGGTGCGTAGCCCATCTGCTCGACCGCCTCACCCAATCCTGCCCGACCAAGCGAGCCGACCAGCAATGTGAGCGACGACAGCAGCGCGTACTGCACCGCGCTATATTCCTTGCTGGCGATCGAGGAGAGATAGGCGACGAACGCTGCACCGGCGAGGCCACCGGCGATATTCTCGCCCGAGATCGCGACCATCAGCCGCACCATCCGGGCGTCGACGCCCAGATTGTGGAGGCCGAGCGTCCCCGCCACCGCGTCGATCACCGGCGCTCCTGCGGCAAGGTCGGCATAGAGCAGGTTGCTGGCCGCCGCGACGATCGCGCCGATCAGCAGCGTCGGCATCCGCCCCAGCACCGCGAACGATACCCCGCCCAGCGACACGCCGATGATAGTCATGCCGACGCCGAAGATCTTGGACGCGAAGGCGACCTCGTCGTTCGTATACTTCAGTTCCTCGAGATAGAAGGGATAGGCGAACGGCCCCCAGATCGAATCGCATAAGCGGTAGCTGAGGATCAGGCCCAGCACGATCACCACGCCGAAGCCCAGCCGCCCGACCAATTCGGCCATCGGCAGGATGAGCGCGCGATAGCCATGTTCGACGACGCCGGGCGCAGGCGCGGCGTCCTTCGCATTCCATCCGAAATAGGCGGCATTGCGTGCGCGGCGGTTGAGCCATGCGGCGACCAGTGCCGGCACGACGACGGTCGCGATCACGATCCATGGTCCGGTCAGCCGGGTGAAGTCGCCGACGCTGGGCGGGGTTTCGCCCGCCGCGGTCCCCAGCACCCGCGCCATGAACGCGCCGATGGTCAGGATCGCCCAGCCCCAGCACAAGCCGACGACGACGAGACCGGTGCGCTTGTCGCGTGCACTTGGTCCGGGGATGACCACATCGTCCTGCTGCACGGCAGGGCGCGGCGTGTCGGGGGCGAGCAGCGTCATTACCAGCAATAGCGCCATCAGGCCGCCCATGACCGCATAGACCGTCTGCCACCCGATCCGCGCGGCCAGCACCAGCGACAGCGCCCCGCCGATCAGCGTCGCGATACGGTAGCCCAGCTGATAGATGGACGACAGGATACCCAGGGTCGCGCGGTCGTCGGCGACGTCAATCCGCCAGGCGTCGATCACCACGTCCTGCGTCGCCGCCGCAAAGGCGCCGATCACAGCGACCAGCGCGAACCAGCCGATCGCGGTCGCCGGGTCGCTGATCGCCAGCAGCAGGAAGGTGGCGACCAAGGCCCCCTGACACAGCAGCAGCCACGACCGTCGCCGCCCGAACCGTTCGAGCAGCGGCAGGCGCATCCGGTCGACCAGCGGCGACCACAGGAACTTGAACGCATAGACCAACCCGATCCACGACAGCAGGCCGATGGTGGCGAGGTTGATCTTCGCCTCGCCCAGCCACGCGTTCAGCGTGCCGAGCAGCAACGTGTATGGCAGCCCCGCCGCCAGACCGAAGGCGAACATCGCGCCGGTCTTGCGGTTGTTCAGCCCCATACGGATCAGCGCCAGCCCGGTGGGCGCGGCTTCGGTCATGCAAGTCCTCCAGGAAGGGGCGCGACCGTAGAAGGGGTTGGCGGTGGCGGCAAGACGCGCGCAGTTACGCCAGACAGACATTCTCGACGGGCGCTTCTCGACAGGCTCGAAGCTGCTCGAACCAAACGGGAGGGGGATGGGAGGAGCGGTGTCAGGCCGCCGTGCGGAACAGGTTGAAGCCGCTGGGCAGGCGCCGGGGCAGCTTGGCGCCACCGATGACTGCCCCGATGACGTCGATCGCGCTCAGCAAATCCTTTTGCGGATAGGGTTTGGACAGGCACCCCGCGGCGAAGTCCTGCGCCCCCTGCGGACAGCTGCCGGTGACGAGTAGCACCGGCACGCCGCGTTCATGGGCGCAGCGGGCGACATCGAGGCCGCTGCCGTCCGACAGGTTGATGTCGACCAGCACGAGGTCGAGGTCCATGCCCCCGTCGATGGTGGCGCAGGCCGCCGCCACCGTATCGAGGGTCGCCGCGATCTCGAATCCCGCGCTGCCCAGGAAATGTTCGGTGTCGAACGCGACCAGCGGTTCGTCCTCGACCACCAGGATCCGGTTGATGTGTCGCTTCTTGCGCCCGAACAACATATCCCCACTCGCTTTCCACCGGGATGCAACCAGCTTATACGAAGCCTCAAACTCGCGAAGGCGACGAAGGTACCGCTTCGGCTGAAACTTTCGTCACATCGCCGCAAACGGATACGCACGTCATCGTTACGCCCCCTGAATCCCCGACCGAATCCCCCCGCGAAGGCCAGCGCATCGCCAAGTTGATGGCGCGAGCCGGCGTCGCGTCGCGCCGCGACGTCGAACGCATGATTACCGCCGGTCGCGTCGCGCTGAACGGCGTGGTCATCGAAACACCCGCAACGATCCTGCCCAACCTGAAGGGCGTGACGGTCGATGGCGCGCCGGTCGCGGCGCCCGAACCGACCCGGCTGTTCCGCTTCCACAAGCCCGCCGGCACGCTGACCGCCGAACGCGACGGCGCGGGTCGGCCGACCATCTATGACCGGTTGCCCGCCGGCCTGCCGCGACTGATCCCGGTCGGGCGGCTCGACCTGAATACCGAGGGGCTGTTGCTGATGACCACCGACGGCGAGTTCAAGCGCCGTCTGGAACTGCCCGCGACCGGCGTCGAGCGGACCTATCGCGCGCGCGCCTATGGCGAGATCAGCCAGCAGCAGCTGGAAGACCTGATGCTCGGCATCGAGATCGAGGGGGTGCGCTACGGCCCGATCAACGCCAACCTCGAAAGGCGCACCGGCACCAATACCTGGATCGAGATGACGCTGACCGAAGGCAAGAACCGCGAGGTTCGCCGCGTCCTCGAACATCTCGGGCTGAAGGTGTCGCGCCTGATCCGTACGCGCTATGGCCCCTTCTATCTTGAGGATCTGCCGGAAGGGGAGGTCGACGAAATCCGCCAGCACGAGCTGGTCGCGTTCCGCAAGACATTGGCCAACAAGCCGACCAGCAAGCCTGCACCCGAAGGCGCCGACCCGGCCGCGCTGAAGGCGTGGAAGCGCGCGACGCCGCTGCCGCGCCCCGAACCGGTCGCCACGAGCTATGACGAACGCCGTCCGCGCGTGGAGCGCGACGGACAGCGTTCGGGGTTCGGCGGACGGCGCCCCGACCGCGAAGTGAGGGACGGCGGCGAGCGGCGCAGCTTTGGCGCACGGCCGCAGGGGAGCGATCGCTCGGGCTTCGGCGCAAGGCCGCAGGGGGATGCACGCCGCACAGGGCCGCGCACCCATGCGACCGAACGGCCGGTCGAACGGCGCGAGGGCTTCGATCCGCTGGCGCAAGCCGGTCAGACCCCGGCCGAGCGGCGGCAACCGGGACTGGGCGACCGGCGCGCCTATGGCGACCGGCCGGCCGACAATTCCCGCGCGCGGCGTGCGGCGGCCCATGCGGAGCGGCCGGGCTATGACGGAGTGGCGCGCGTGTCGCGCAAACCCCGCGAACAGGCACCAGGCGGCGACCGCCCCAACCGGTCCGACGGCGTCCGCTCCGATCGCGTCCGGCCGAGTGGCGTCCGCGCCGACGATGCGCGCGCTCCGCGCGGGCCGGTCGACCGGCGCATGACGCAGGCAGAGGCAGCCGATGCCGACCGGGCGAGCTTCGTCGACCGGCCCAAGCGCAAGCCGAGCGGCTGGGCCAAGCCCAAGCCGCGCACCGGCCCCACCCCGCGCGGGGGGAAGCGCAAGTGAGGATCATCGCTGGTCAGTGGCGCGGGCGTCCGCTCGCCGCGCCGACGGGCGATACCACCCGCCCCACCGCCGACCGCACGCGCGAGGCGCTGTTCTCGATGCTGACCAGCCGGCTCGGCAGCTTCGACGAACTGGCGGTGGCGGACCTGTTTGCCGGCTCGGGCGCGCTGGGGCTGGAGGCACTGTCGCGCGGCGCGGCGACCTGTCTGTTCGTGGAGCAGGACAAGGCCGCGCTCGACGTGCTGCGCGCTAACATCGCCAAGCTCGG
>CAJYRU010000030.1 GCA_913777295.1 uncultured Sphingomonas sp.
ATGCAGTCGATGGCCGCCAACTTCGACGGCCAGACCGCCCCGATCGAGCTGAAGGCGGTCGACGCGTCCTACCCGCTCTACGGCACCCTCACCCTGAAAAGCGGCACGTCGCGCGCCCTGTCGCCGACCGAAACCTATGTCGGACAGGCGCTGGTCGAACGGCTGAAACTGCGCGTCGGCGGTTCCGTCCGCTACGGGACCGCGCGCTTCACGGTCGCCGGGATCATCGCCGACGAACCCGACCGGCTGAGCGAAGGCTTTACGCTGGGCGCCGTGGCGCTGGTGTCGCTGGAGGGGTTGCAACGCACCGCGCTGATCGCGCCGGGCAGCCTGTACGAGAGCAAATACCGCATCGCCAGCCGCTATGACCCGGCGCAGGCGATCAAGGCGTTTACCGACCGCTATCCGGCACAGGGCTGGGACACACGGACCCGCGACCGCGCCTCGCCGGGGGCCGAACGCTTCCTGACGCGCATGGGCGAGTTTCTCGTGCTGGTCGGCCTCACCGCCCTCGTCATCGCCGGCATCGGCGTCGGCAACGGCGTGTCGAGCTATCTCGCCACCCGCCGCTCCAGCATCGCCACGCTGAAGGTGCTGGGCGCCACCTCCGGCCTGATCGCGCGGGTCTATCTGCTGCAGATCCTTGCCGTGTCGCTGATCGGCATCGCGGTCGGCCTGGCGATCGGGATCGCCGCCGTGCCGCTGATCGTGGCGCTGGCGGGCGATGTCCTGCCGGTCGCGCCGACCTTTGCGATCCATGTACTGCCGCTGGCGCAGGCCGCCGCCTATGGCCTGCTGATCGCGCTCGCCTTTGCCGCGCCGCCGTTGTTGGCGGCCGGCGCAGTCCCGGCGGCCGGGCTGTTGCGCGGCGTCCATGACGGGCGCGGCGCACCCCGGTGGAAGGCGGCGGCATGGATGGGCGCGGCCTTTGCCGGCATCGTCGCGCTGGTGCTGGTGACCAGCGAACGGCCATGGTTCGGGGCGGCGTTCCTGGCGGCGGCGGGCGGACTTCTCCTGCTGTTATCGCTACTTGGCTGGCTGATCCGCACGCTGGCGGCCCGCCTGCCCCGGTCGCGTGAGCCCCTGTGGCGACTGGCGGTGGCCGCGCTCCACCGCCCCGGCGCACGGACCGGCGCGCTGGTGGTGGCGTTGGGCCTCGGCCTCACCCTGTTCGTGCTGCTGGCGGCGATCCGCACCAGCCTGGATGCCAACATCCAGCGGACCGTTCCGGCCCGCGCCCCCGCGCTTTTCGCCCTCGACGTGCCCCCGACCCGCGAATCATCGTTCCGCACAACCATCGCCAACATCCAGCCCGACGCCGAAATCGAGACCGTGCCCCTGATGCGCGGCACCATCACTGCCTATGGCACGACCCGCGTCGCCGACCTGAAGACCATCCCCGAAGGCGCCTGGGCGCTGCGCGGCGAACGCGGCCTGACCTTCGCCACCGACCTGCCGCCGGGCAGCGAACTGGTCGCAGGACGCTGGTGGCCGGCGAACTATGCCGGTCCGCCGCTGGTATCGGTCGACGAACGCATGGCGCAGGCGCTGAACCTGAAGCTCGGCGACCCGCTGACGATCAGCGTCGCGGGTCAGGAACGCACCGCCCGCATCGCCTCGCTGCGCAAGATCGAATGGGACACGATGGGGTTCAATTTCGTGATGGTGTTCAGCCCCAACGCCCTGTCCGACGTGCCGCACAATCTGGCGGCGACGATCACCATGCCGCCGGGCCGCGAACGCGCCGTCGTCCGCGCGCTGTCGGCCGGCTTCCCCTCGACCTCGGTCGTCGAGGTACGCGAGGTGATCGGGCAGGTTCGCACGATCGTCTCGCAGATGGCGACCGCGATCGCCGCGGCGGCGGGTATCGCGATCCTCGCTGGCATCGCCGTGCTGGTCGGCGCGATCGCCGCAGCACGCGAGACGCGGACCTATGATTCGGTGATCCTGAAGACGCTGGGCGCGACGCGCGGGCAGATCCTGGCGGCACAGGCGCTGGAATATCTGCTGCTGGCGGTCATCCTCGCCGTGCTGGCGGCGGCGATCGGGATTGCCGGGGGGTGGTATGTCGTGGTCGAGCTGTTCGCGTTCGACTGGCTGCCCGATTATGGCGCCATCGCAGCGACGCTGCTGGTCGGGGTCGGGGTAACGGTCGGGATCGGGTTGCTCGGCGCGTTGCCGATCCTGTCGGCGAGACCGGCGCGGGCGCTCAGAGAGCTGTAAGATCCTCCCCGGCACGGGGAGGGGGACCAGCGCAGCTGGTGGAAGGGGGCGTCGGCATACGGCACCGTGGCGTTTCGGGAGCCCCCCTCCACCACCGCTCCGCGGCGGTCCCCCTCCCCGTGCCGGGGAGGATATGAAAAGCCCCGGCAGTTGCCTGCCGGGGCTTGTCGATTACACCGCTGCGCGGGGAGCGCCGCCGCCACGACCGCGGCCGCCGCGACCGCGACCACCGCCACCGTTACCACCCGGACGGCCACCGCCACCCGGACGACCACCGCCACCACCACCGGCGCCGGCTTCGCGCTGCGGACGACCGCCGCCCTGGCCTTCGCCACGCTGCGGCTGACCGCCGCCGCGTGCAGGATTGCCGACCGGACCGCCGCGACCGCCATGCGCCGGCTTCGCGCCATGGGCATGGGTCGCCCGCGGCCGCGCCGGACCACGCTCGCTGGGCAGACGCTCGGGACGATCGGGGGCATAGGGCGCCCGGCTCGCCTTGATCTTGGCGCTCTGCTCGAGGAAGTCGGCCGGCAGCGGCACGACCTCGATCTTCTGCTTGGTCAGCCGCTCGATACCCTTCAGATAGGGCCGCTCGTCATCGGCGCAGAAGCTGAACGCCACGCCCGACGCACCCGCGCGCGCGGTGCGGCCGATGCGGTGGACATATTGTTCCGACACGTTGGGCAATTCGAAGTTCACCACATGGCTGACCCCCGACACGTCGATGCCGCGCGCGGCGATGTCAGTCGCGACCAGGATCGGCACGGTGCCGTCGCGGAACGCGGCCAGCGCCCGCTCGCGCTGTGGCTGCGACTTGTTGCCGTGGATCGCGTTCGACGCAATACCGTTGGCCGCCAGCAGCTTCACGACGCGGTCGGCACCATGCTTGGTGCGGGTGAACACCAGCGCGCGGTCGATCTTGGTATTGCGGAAGAACATCGTCAGCAGCGTCTGCTTCTCCGCCTGCTGGACGAAGGTGACATACTGTTCGACACGCTCGGCGGTCGACGACACCGGCGTCACCTGCACGGTGGCGGGATCGGTCAGATACTTGTCGGCCAGTTCGCGAATGTCCTTGGGCATAGTGGCCGAGAAGAACAGCGTCTGGCGCGACTTCGGCACCATCGACACGATGCGGCGCAGCGCGTGGATGAAGCCCAGGTCCAGCATCTGGTCGGCTTCGTCGAGGACGAGGATTTCCAGCTCGCCCAGCCCCAGGCACTTCTGGTCGATCAAGTCGAGCAGACGACCCGGCGTCGCGACGAGGATGTCGACGCCCGCCGCCACGTCGCGGATGTTGCGCGGCACCGGCACGCCGCCGAACACGGTGGCGACGGTCAGCTTGCTGTGCTTGGCATAGGCGCGGGCATTGTCGGCGATCTGGCTGACCAGTTCGCGCGTCGGGGCCAGCACCAGCATCCGACAGCGCATCGGACGGCGACGGACGTTCGCCTTCACCAGCAGGTCGATCGAGGGGAGGACGAACGCGGCGGTCTTGCCGGTACCGGTCTGGGCGATGCCCAGCAGATCGCGCCCTTCGAGGACCAGCGGGATCGCGTCGCGCTGGATCGGGGTGGGGGTTTCGTAATTCTTGGCGGCGAGCGCGTCGAGGATCGACTTCGACAGGCCGAGCGACTGGAAGGACATGACAGTTCCTATAAAACAGGTCCGGCACCCGTAAGCGCTCACACGGGCGCACGGATGGCGGGGCAAAAAATTGCGACCCGCGTGACTAGGGAAGCCGGTTGGAGCTGCGACGCGGAGCCGAGACCAATAAGGTCCGATCACGCTGCCTGAAAAGCGTCGCTGCGCTGCGGCAAATAGGATAAAGCCCGCCAAAGGTCAATGCAGGTGCCCGACCTGCCGCGCAAATCGCGCTGGCAACGCCTGAATCCTGCCCCTACAACCGGACGATGTCCGACACCGTATCGGCCGATCCCGCCGTGGGCGACCTGCCCCGCCGCCACCTGCGCCTGCTGGGCGAAGCGGCCGACCGGCTGCTCGCTGCCGAAGACCCGGCCGTCATGGTCGACGAGCTGTTTGCGCTGATCGCCGACGAATTACGGCTCGACGTGTTCTTCAACTACCGGCTCGACGGCGACGTGCTGGCGCTGGTTGCCCATGGCGGCCTGACCCCGGAACAGGCGGCGACCGGGGCGCAGCTGGCTGTCGGGCAGGCGGTGTGCGGGTTTGCCGCGTGCGAACGCCGTCCGATCCAGGCGTTCGGGGTACAGGCATCAGACGATCCGCTGACCGGGTTCATCCGCGACCTGGGCATCGACGCCTATGCGTGCACCCCGCTGATCCATGGCACCGAACTGCTCGGTACGCTGGGGTTCGGGCGGCGTTGGAACAACCGGTTCGATGCCGACGAACTGACCTTCCTCCACACCATCTGCCATTATGTCGCGCTCGCCAAATACCGGCTGAAGATCGAGGCGGAACTGCGCGCCGGCATCGCATCGCGCGAACGGTTGCTCGCCGAACTCAACCACCGCGTGCGCAACGCACTGCAGACCGCCGTCGCCGTCGTCCGGCTGGGAGCGGCCGACGCGGTGGATGCTACGGCACGCGGCGCGCTGACCGGGGCGGCGGCTCGGCTTGAGGTTCTCGCCGCCGCGCATCGTCCGCTCTACGCGAGCGACCGACCCAGCCGGATCGACATTGCCGGGCTGATCGAATCGCTGGTGGAGCGCAGCGACGACGAACCCATCGACATCGCGGTGACTGGCACCCCGGCCCTGCCGATCGAACAGGCGGCGGCGGTGGCGTTGCTGACCCATGCCTTTCTGGTCGAACCAGACGCGGTGACACATGTCGCGATCGACATGACCGCCGACCTGTTGCGGGTGACGCTGACCGGTCCCGCCATTGGGCAGCCCCGCCCGGCGCTGGACGACGGCCGGCTGGTGCGCGGACTGGCGCGGCAGTTGCGGGCCGAGGTCGCGCGCGACGGTGCCGATCGCCTGACGATCGCGGTGCCCGGCCATTATGACGGGTGACCCCCTGCGCATCCTACTGGTCGAGGACGAAGCGCTGGTTGCGATGCTGGTCGAGGAGACGCTGGTCCAGCACGGCCATGTCGTCACCGGCATTGCCGATACGCGCGCCGACGCGCTGGCACTGGCCGACAGCGACCGGCCCGACCTGGCGCTGTGCGACGTGCGGCTGGCAGGCGGCGATTGCGGGCGGGGAGTAGCGGTGACGCTGGCGGAACGCGGCATCCCCTGCCTGTTCCTCAGCGGGAATTGCCCCGATGCCGCCGATCACTCGCTGATCCTGGGCTGCGTCGCCAAGCCGTTCCGGAGCGCGAGCATCCCCCGCGCGATCGACGCCGCACTGGCCCGGCTGCGCGGCGAGACGCCGGAACGGATACCGCGCGAGCTGCGCTTCTACTGATCGCGCTCGATCCGCCCGCCCGCGACATGATAGCGGGTGGCATCGCCCGGAATGTCGCTGAACAGTGCTGCCTCGGTGCCCGTCAGCCACACCTGCCCCGCCCCCGCCGCCCGCGCGAACAATGCCGCGCGGCGTGCGGGGTCGAGATGCGCGGCCACTTCGTCGAGCAGCAGGATCGGCCGCCGCCCCGCCCGCTCCGCCACCAGTTCGGCATGGGCCAGGACCAGCCCCAGCAGCAGCGCCTTCTGCTCGCCGGTCGAACAGCGCGCCGCCGCCATGCCCCGGTCGCGGTCGGTGACGATCAGGTCGACGCGGTGCGGCCCGCTGAGCGCCCGCCCTGCCGCCGCATCGCGGGCACGTCCGGCCGCCAACTCGCGCGCGAACAGCGCGCCATCGCCATGCCACCCCTCCAGCGCCAGCGCCGCGCGCGGAAAATCGGTCGCGGGCAGCGCCGCGATCCGTGCCTCCAGCATCGCCACCGCCTCCGCCCGCGCCGCGCCAAGCGCCAACCCATGTTCGACCATCCGCGCCTCCAGCGCCGACAGCCAGTCGGGATCGGGCATCGCCTCATCGGCGAGCAGTCGGTTACGCTGCCGCATCGCTGCGTCGTAACGGGTCGCCTCGGTCGCATGGGCCGGGTTCAACGCCAGCGTCATCCGGTCGAGGAAGCGCCGCCGCTCGCCCGCCGGTTCGACGAACAGCCGGTCCATCGCCGGGGTCAGCCACAGCACCGACAGCCATTCGGCCAACGCCGTCGCCGCCGCGCCCGCACCGTTTATCCGCACGATCCGCCGCTCGGGCGCACTTGCCTGCGTCCCCGTACCGATCCGGACATCGTCGGCCAGGTCGGCGGCAACGCCGAAGCCGCCCGCCCCGCCTTCACGCGCCATGTCGGACAGCGGCGCCCGGCGCAGGCCACGCCCCGGCGCCAGCAGCGACACCGCCTCCAGCACGTTCGTCTTGCCCGCGCCGTTGGGACCGCTCAGCACCACGAAGCCGCCACCCGGTTCGATGGTGCCGCCCGCATGGTTGCGAAAATCGGTGAGGGTCAGGCGGGTGAGCATGGAACGGTGACCGTTAGCGGTGCGGACGATCGCGCGAAACCCTCGGAGCGAAACGGCGGTTTGTTATACCAACGCAACTTTCCGGCGCTTCGCGGATTGGAGAGGCTCGATTTACGACAGGAACCGCCGATGCCCCGTTTCGTCCTGATGGCCGCTGCCGCCTTCGCGCTCACTGCCTGCGGCTCGCAAAGCCCCGAGCATCAGCGCGCGGACCAGCTGCGCGATCAGGCCGATGCCGAGGCCGACGCGATCGAAGCCGCCGCCGAGAACCAGACCGCGCAGATGAAGGTCGAGGCAGAAGGACTGGTCAATCAGGCCGGGCAGGCCGGTGGCTATGACGCCGAACGGCTGAAGGTCCGTGCCGATGCGATCCGGGAGGAAGCCAAGCTGGTCGAGCAGCAGGCCGAGGCGCGGGCCAAGGCGGTCCGCGATCGCGGTGAGGCCCAGGCGAGCGCCGCGCTGGCGAAGTAGCAGCTTACTGCGCTTACGCGTCACCCCAGCGCAGGCTGAGGTCTTCCCGTTATATTGCGCGGCGAGAGCCACATGAGCCGTCAGCCTTCGCTGGGAGTACGACTATGTTGCACGTTTCCCGTCCTTAAATTCCCGCCAGCCCCTGCTCCCGCAGCCGCTTCTGCGCCGCGTGATACGCGACTGGCTCGGCGATATTCAGCCGCCGCCGCGCGACCTCCAGCGGCTCGGTCAGCAGCGCCTCGTAATCCTCCGCGTGCAACCACCGCGCCCGTCGACCGTGCCGGTATCCCTCCCACACCGCCTTGGCGAACGCCCGCTCGCCGGTGACGCGCAGCGACTTCAGTGCCGCGCCCAGTCCGATCGCGGCCCAACCCAGTCCGCCGGTCTGCGCATAGGAAAAGGCGACGAGGCACGCCTCACCCAGATGTTCCTCGGCGGTATAGCCCGTCAGGATATGCCAGATGTCATGCACATCGCGTTCGCGCCGGCCGAACCAAGCGACCGGATGCGCGGCGTCTTGCCATCCTTCGCCATCGGCATAGCTGATGTCCGCCAGCCCCTGTGCCGAAAAGCCGGTGCGGTCGAGGAACGTGCGATACTGCGCGCCAACGCTGCCTTCGGGCAGGCCGTCGACCCACGCCCGGTCGGAAAAGCGCTGCGCCAGCTCGACATGCTCGTAGGCGATCCGGCCGCCATCGGGTTCGCGCAGCAGCCGAGCATAATTGCGGTGGCTGGTATCGGCATTCAGCGCGCGCATGATGCGAAACACCTGCACCGTATCATTGCCATCGGCGAGCAGCCGCTTGAGCGCACTCCATGCCGTACTCCAGTCACGGCGCGACGGCTGAACGGTCTGGATTTCCTGCGTGGCCAAGGCCGCCTCCACTACTTACAATCGTGTAAGTATTCCGGCGGCGACGGTGCGTCAAGCCGGAGCGATCAGCCCGCCTTGGACTTCTTCGGCTGGGCGTTATCGACGACGAAGGTGCCGCCGCGCTCGCACGATGCGCTGATGACCGGATAGGACAGGTCGGTATTGACCGCGAGGATAGTCGGCATCGCTGCCTGGCATTCGGCGACCGAAGAATAGCTCGCGGGAGCTACGCGTTCCCGCGTGCAGGTCGCGCCATCGTCGCCGCAACCCAGGATCGCCATGACATAGACCAGCGGTGCCATTTCCCGTCTCCTCGACGGTTTCAATACTTTGGTAAGCACCTTGTTCCGACGAAGCGTTGCCTATCCGCGCCGGCCACCCCAAATGGCGCTTGCCATGCCGCCAGAAACCCATTCCGCCTCCGGTCCGACCCGGCCGATGTTGGCGACACTCCGCCGCTTCCTGCCCTATCTCTGGCCCGCAGACGCGCCGGGGCTGAAGGTCCGCATTGTCGCCGCGCTGCTGCTGGTCGTCGTGTCGAAGCTGGTGCAGGTCTATGGCGCGCCCTTCGCGTTGCAGGGCGCGATCGACACCATGGCCGCGGGATCGCGGGATGCGCTGTGGCTGGTGGTCGCGCTGGTCGCGGGCTATGCGGCGGCGCGGTTCGGCGGCACGTTGTTCGACAATCTGCGCAACGTGGTGTTCGAACGCGTCGGGCAGGATGCGACGCGACGGCTGGCCGCGTCGGTGTTCCGCCACCTCCACGCGCTGTCGCTGCGCTTCCATCTCGAACGGCGCACCGGCGCGGTGACCAAGGTGGTCGAACGCGGCACGAAGAGCATCGACACGATGCTGTACTTTCTGCTGTTCAACATCGCACCGACCATCCTCGAACTGACGCTCGTCCTGTCGATCTTCGGTACGCGCTTCGGGGCGTGGCTGGTCGGCGGCACGGTGGCGATGGTGGTGTTCTACATCGTCTTCACCCGTTGGGTCACCGACTGGCGCTCCGCTTTGCGCGAACGGATGAACGACCTCGACACCGGCGCGGTCGCGCACGCGGTCGATTCGCTGCTGAACTTCGAGACGGTCAAATATTTCGGCGCGGAGGAACGCGAGGCGGCGCGCTACGACCGCGCCATCGCCGGCTATGCCGATGCGGCGGTGAAGTCCGAAAACTCGCTGGCGTTGCTCAACATCGGGCAGGCGCTCATCACCGCACTGATGCTGGGCGGCGGCATGGCCCTGATCGTGTTCGGCTGGTCGAGCGGGCGGTTCTCGCCCGGCGACGTGGTGCTGGTGTCGACCCTGCTGACCCAGCTGTTCCGCCCGCTCGACCTGCTGGGCATGGTGTATCGCACCGTGCGGCAGGGGGTGGTCGACATGGGCGCGATGTTCGACCTGATCGACGCACCGGCGGAGATCGTCGATGCACCGGATGCCCCGCCGCTGGCCGTGCGCGAAGGTCATGTCCGCTTCGAAGGAGTCGGCTTCGGCTATGGCGACGGCCGCCAGATCCTGAACGGGATCGACCTCGACATTCCGCCCGGCACCACGCTGGCGGTGGTGGGGCCATCGGGCGCGGGCAAGTCGACGCTCGCCAGGCTGCTGTTCCGTTTCTACGACCCCACTGCCGGACGCATCACCATCGACGGACAGGACATCGCGCAGGTCGCGCAAGCCTCGCTGCGCTCCGCGATCGGCATCGTGCCGCAGGACACGGTGCTGTTCAACGACACCATCGGCTACAACATCGCCTATGGCCGCGCCGAGGCGAGCGCCGAAGACATTGCCGAGGCCGCACGCGGCGCATCGATCGCGCCGTTCATCGCCAGCCTGCCCGAAGGCTATGCCACCCGCGTCGGCGAACGCGGATTGAAGCTGTCGGGCGGCGAGAAGCAGCGCGTCGCGATCGCCCGCACGTTGCTCAAGAACCCGCCGGTCCTGATCCTCGACGAAGCGACCAGCGCGCTCGACAGCCGGACCGAGGCCGACATCCTCGACACGCTGGAGGCGATCGAGCGTGGCCGCACCACCATCGTCATCGCCCACCGCCTGTCGACCGTGGTCCATGCCGATCGCATCGTCGTGCTGGAGGGCGGGCGTGTCGCCGAAAGCGGGTCGCACGCCGACCTGCTGCGCCTGGGCGGCACCTATGCCGAAATGTGGGCGCGGCAGGCCGACGAACGCGAGGCGGCGCTGGCGGAAGCGTAACGGTTTCGTCATCGCCCATGGACACTCCGCCGCGCTGGCGCGTATCCCCGGCGCATGGCGGGAGGAACGCGCGTGAAGGATACCCTGAAGAAGGCAGCGACGACGACCGCACTGGTATGCGGCGGGCTGGCGCTGTGGACGGCGCTTGCCGCCAGTGCGTCGGAGGCACTGGTCCCGGCGGACGGCACGTTCGTCGAC
>CAJYRU010000031.1 GCA_913777295.1 uncultured Sphingomonas sp.
AGAGGATCTGGTCGGTTGCACATGCATCGCCACCGCTGGCGACCAGCTCTTCCATATCATCGGCATCAAGATTGCTGACGCCCCAACGGAGAATCTTGCCCGCGTCGACCAGTCGCTCCATCGCCTCTACGGTCTCAGCCAGTGGAACGCTGCCCCGCCAATGCAGTAGGTAAAGGTCGAGCCGGTCGGTGCCGAGCCGCGACAGACTGGCCTCGCAGGCGAGGGGCAGGCGATCGTGTGACGCATTTTGCGGATAGGCCTTGCTGACAAGAAAAACCTGATCCCGCTTGCCTTGAATCGCCTCTCCGACCAACCGTTCGGACTCGCCATCAGCGTACATTTCGGCCGTATCGATAAGCGTCAGACCGAGATCGATACCCCCGCGCAGGGCGGCGATTTCTTCTGATCGGACTCGCCGATCCTCAGCCATCATCCAGGTCCCCTGACCAAGCGCGGGGACAGTGGTGCCGTCAGGCAAGCGGATCGTCTTCATGGCACCCTAAACGAGCCAACGGAATTTCGGAGCCATCACCAAACAGTTGCGTGTCAGTCTCGTTTATCGGACCAGCATATGTTCCCAATTCGTTCCGAATGCGATAGGCTCTGCGGCATGGTCACGCGCAAGATCATTCATGTCGATATGGACGCCTTCTTCGCGTCGGTTGAGCAGCGCGATGATCCCAGTCTTCGTGGGCGTCCCGTTGCGGTCGGCTCGGCCGCGGCGCGGGGCGTGGTCGCGGCGGCGAGCTATGAAGCGCGCAAGTTCGGCGTGCGGTCGGCCCTGCCGTCGGTAACGGCGCTGCGCCGTTGTCCGGACCTTCTCTTCGTGCGGCCGCGGTTCGAGGTTTATCGCGAGGTCTCGCGCCAGATCCACGCGGTCTTTGCTCGCTACACGGACCTGATCCAGCCGCTGTCGCTCGACGAGGCCTATCTCGACGTGACTGCTGACAAGCAGGGACTCGAGACGGCCTGGCGAACCGCCAAGGCGATCCGTGCCGACATCCTGGCAGAGACCGGGCTGACGGCGTCGGCTGGCATCTCGTACAACAAGTTCCTGGCCAAACTCGCGTCCGATCACCGTAAGCCCAACGGGCAATTCGCGGTGACGCCGGAGATGGGCGCCGCATGGGTCGAGACGCTGCCGGTCGACCGGTTCCACGGAGTGGGGCCGGTCACTGCCAGGAAAATGAAGGGCCTCGGTATCGAGACGGGTGCAGACCTGAGGGCGAAGCCCCTGGAGTTCCTGCAAGCGCATTTCGGCAGCTCGGCTCATTGGTATTATTCGATTGCGCGCGGAGAAGATGACCGGCCGGTCAATCCCAATCGGGTCCGCAAGTCATCCGGATCAGAGACGACGTTCGACCGTGACCTGGTCGAGGCAGCGGAGATCGAGGCGGGCGTCTTGCAAATGGCGGATGACGTCTGGCGATGGTGTGAGAGCCGACAGGCGTTTGGACGAACCGTGACGGTGAAGGTCAAATATGGCGACTTCCACCAGATCACGCGCAGGCGCAGCCAGCCGATGGTCGTGGCGACGCGAGATGCGCTGCACCGTGCCGCCCTCGAATTGATCCGGTCGGTGTTACCGACCCAGAAGGGTGTTCGGCTGGTCGGCGTGACGGTGTCGAATTTCACTGACGCCCAGGCCACCACGGCCCCTGAACTGGCAATCTTTGCAGAGGCGGCAGCATGAGCCTCGATCTGTTCGATACCCCCATCCTGCCCGGCCTTCGCATGCAGCCTGACCTGATCGACCAAGCCGAAGAGCAGATGCTGATCGCGCGCATCGACGCGGCCGATCTGACGCCGTTCCGTTTCCAGGGATGGACGGGCAAGCGTCTGACCACGTCATTTGGCTGGAGTTATGATTTTGAGGTGGGACGTCCAATAGAGGCGCCTCCGATCCCAGACTGGCTGCGTCCATTTCGGGAGCGAGTGGCGGTTTTCGGGCAGTTGGACCCCGAAGACCTGATCCAGGTGCTGCTGATCCGCTATGACCCGGGGGCGGGGATCGGGTGGCATCGTGATCGACCGATCTATGGTCACGTCCTTGGGCTCTCACTTGGCGAGCCTGCGACCATGCGGTTTCGCCGCCGGCGAGCTGGTGGATACGAAAGAGCCGCCGCGCCCTTGGAGCCGCGTGCGGCCTATCATCTGAGCGGGCCGGCCCGTCATGAATGGGAGCACAGCATCGTCGCTCTCGATCGACCGCGCTGGTCGGTTACCTTCCGCAGTCTGGCAGCGCACCCGTGAGGCCTTTGCTCGCGCCTTCGCTGAATGAGACTGATCCAGACTTCGTTGTGGTCGACGTAGAGACGGCTTGCTCCCGCGTCTGCAGCATCTGCCAGATCGGCATTGTCGGCTTCAAGAACGGGATCGAGACATTCGCGTATGAAACACTGATCGATCCACTGGACCATTTCTCATCGTTTAACACCCGCATCCACGGGATCACCAGCGATCATGTCGCCGGAGCGCCGACCTTCGGCGACGTACACTCGACCATCAATGCTCATCTGGCAGGCCGGATCACGGTCGCGCATTCCTTCTTCGACAAGGGCGCGCTCGGCGCCGCCTGCGCGATTCATCAGCGTGATGTAATCGGGACGACGTGGCTCGATAGCGTTCGCGTTGCCAAGCGTGCTTGGCCCGAACTGCCCAGCCATCGGTTGAACGTGCTGAGCAAGTTCCTCGGCATTCGGCACAAACATCATGATGCACTCAGTGACGCCCGCGCCGCTGGCTTCGTGATCGTGCGCGCAATCGAGCATACCGGTATGGGCCTTTCCGGATGGCTCGCACCCGCACCCGCACGCGCCCGGCGCGGCCCGGCTCCCAAGGCAGCTGCGGATGGTCCCCTGAAAGGTGAGCGGGTGGCCCTCTTGGGCGCTGCTCGAGATGGAAAACTGGCACGATGTCTGGCGGGTGCCGGGGCGCGGATCATGTCAGGGGTCGGTACCACCACAACGATGCTCGTCATCAGTGACGACCAACCCTTTGGCCGCTTTGTGTCAGGTCATGCCGAATATCGCCGCGCTGAAGAGATGCGGAAGCAAGGAGCATCGATCAAGATTGTGCTGGAGACGGAGATGCTAACCCGGATGCAGCGCTAAGCGAAATAGCTTGGTCAGGATCAGCCTGCTTTCGAGCGCGCTTCGGGCATTCTTCGATCGGAAAAAGCGGCTCACGCTCGAAGCGTGGTCGCCGTTATGGGGCCTGGAACCACACTCGGATGCGAGACGCAATGGCATATCCGAATCGATAACCTTCGACCCAGGGCGGCTCATTTCGAACCATCACAGCCAGATTATTTTGGGGGACGAGATGATGTCGCTAATCGCACCGTGTCCGCAAAAAGCGCAGATTTCTGCCGCTTTTGCCTTGACAATGGTGACCCCTACGGGAATCGAACCCGTGTTTCAGCCGTGAAAGGGCCGCGTCCTAACCGCTAGACGAAGGGGCCGCCGGATGGCGTGGAGGGGCCTCTAAGGGAGGGTGCGGAAACCGTCAAGCG
>CAJYRU010000032.1 GCA_913777295.1 uncultured Sphingomonas sp.
TCGAACGCGCGGTCGCCTGGCCGCGGGGCAAGCCCGCTGCCGACCACGACGATGTCCTCCCTCCCCGCCGACGTCTGCGCCAGCGCGGGATAGGCAACGCTGCACCCCAGCAGCGCCACGACGGCAATTCGACGGCTCATCCACTCTCCCGTAAAAGCCATCATCGCCTGTAAGGGTCGGCCCGGATCACGCCAGACCATCCACCCCCAACTTAGCGTAGGTTACGGAAAACTTTCGCTCCATACGATGCGCCAGATGGCAGTTCGTTCAAGGCCGGCTCGGCGCACGACCATCATGTTGCCCGCGCCCGACCTGGCAGACTTTCAGCGACACCATAAATTCCGCGCTCAAGATTGTAAAATAAAGCGCCGTACAATCGCTCACTTCTCCTTTGAAGAAGCTGGCTCACAAATGAATTCAACATAGATCGGAGTTCGTCTGTGAAATTAGGATTAGGCGCACATTAACGCCTTGCCCCTATCGCGGAGAGGACATCGGGGCATCCACGCTCCGCACGGCTTCAGGGGGTAGAATGAAGGGGTTCAGCAGCATGCCGGCCAATGGTCTGGCAAAGCGTAAGGTCGGCCTGCGCCGTTCCGTATCGGCATCGGCGTTCGTCACCGCGATCGTGGCCGGCGCGGTTACGGCTCACGCTGCTCCGGCAGTCTTCTTCAACGCCGATCTCATCGCCGGCGAGCAAACCTTCCGCGACACGGCGGCTGCGGCAGATGCGGCATACAATGCCGCCAACCCGGGCGCGACGCAAAGCTCTGACATTTTCCGGATCGACCTCACCAACGTGACCGGCAGCAATTTCGCCGTCACGAGCGGCGGCACCACGGTGTACGTCAAGACGACGCGCGCCGGAACCGCCGCACCGAACAATCAAAATGGCGATGAAGGCGGCGATGGCTTCACCAATTGGAGCGTCGGCTACACGCCCGGCGACTTCAACTCGGCGATTTCACAGGGATATACGCTCTCCTTTTTCTCGGATTCGGCATACACGTCCGCCTATAATGTGAACGCCATCGGGTTGCACGTGTCCGACTGGGGCACCTGCTGCACGGCGAACAACGCGGTTCCTGGCGGGGGCACGGCGAATGCCTCACAGATCTACATGCTGTTCAACGGATCCACGCCGCTTCTGGTCGGCGGCATCTCGACCTCGATCCGCGGCGAGGAGCATTTCGTCGCGGCGATCGACGACCGGAACAGCTTCAACAGCGTCACGATGGTTCCGAACGGTCGCGGCGAAGCGTTCGGCGCGGGCGGGGTCATCCTCTTCTCGACGTTGCAGTTGAACAGCGTACCCACCGGATCGTCTGTGGTGACGCTGCCCGGCGGCACGCCGACCCCGACGCCGCCGCCCTTGATAAGCACGGGTCACACCTATACCGAGGCGCAGGTGATCGGCGGAACGGTTGCGCCGGTGTTCGATGGCGGCACGTTGCGGCCGACCTCCTCTACCACGCTCCCGACGAACCTGACGGTCCGCGGCACCGGTGGCACGATCGACACGGCTGCCAATAACGTCACGCTCACCGGCACGATCACCAACGCGTCCGGTGCAGCGGGCCCCTTGATCAAGGACGGAACCGGCACGCTCACGCTGACGGGAACGAACAGCTATTCGGGCGGCACGACCGTCAACGGCGGCACGCTGCGCGGATCCACGACGTCGTTGCAGGGGGACATGGTCAACCACGCGACGATCGATTTCGTGCAACCGGGCAACGGCACCTATGCCGGCACGATCTCGGGCGATGGCGCCGTGACTAAGTCGGGCGTGGGCGACCTCACCTTGACGACCGCGCAAACCTTCACCGGAAACACGACGGTCGATGCCGGAACGCTGAAGCTCGACGGTAATGGCAGCATCGCCAGCTCGCGGAAGGTGGTGGTCGATGGCGCGCTGAACACCGCCGGCCACAATGGCGATGTCCTGCTGCAATCCGTGGCAGGCACCGGCAATGTCACGCTCGGTGCCAACAAGCTGATCCTGACCAACGCGGCGGACCGCTTCGACGGCACGATCGCGGGCACCGGCGGCGTCAGCGTCACCGGCGGCACCCAGCAGCTGGCCGGCGCCAACACCTTCACCGGTCGCACGGTGATCGCATCGGGCGCCACGCTCGGGCTCGCCGGCGACGGCAGCCTCGCCACCTCCAGCGGCGTCACCGCCAACGGCACCTTCGACATCGCCCCCCACAACGGCGATGCCGCGATCCGCACGCTCGACGGCGCCGGCAACGTCACGCTGGGCGCCAACAAGCTGATCCTGACCAACGCCGCCGACCGCTTCGACGGCACGATCGCGGGCACCGGCGGCGTCACCGTCACCGGCGGCACCCAGCAACTGGCCGGCGCCAACACCTTCACCGGTCGCACCAGCATCGCGCGCGGCGCGGCACTGGTGGTCAGCGGCGGAAAGGCGCTGGCGGATACCGGCACGCTCCGGAACGACGGCACCCTCACCGTCCTGTCGTCCGAGCAGGTGGGGCCGATCAGCGGCAACGGCACGATCCGCCTGGCGGGTGCGACGCTTGGCACCCGCAACGACGGCGACACGCTCTATGCGGGCGCAATTACCGGCACCGGCGGTCTGACCAAGACCGGCACGGGGATCCTGGCGCTCAGCGGCGACAACAGCATGACCGGCGGGCTTACGATCGCCGGTGGTACGGTGGCGGTCGCGCGCGCAGCGAACCTTGGCAACGGGCCCATCACGATCGGCGCGGCGACGCTGGCGACCGCCGGCAACCTGTCGACCGACAATGCCGTCGTGCTGACCGACGCCGCCAGCGCGATCGACACGCTGGGCCATGACATGACGCTCGCCGGTACGGTTTCCGGGAATGGCACGCTCAACAAGCTGGGCAACGGCACGCTGACGCTGACCGGCGTGAACGCGCAAAATGGCATCAACGTTCGCGGTGGCACCCTGGCCTTCAGCTCCGACGCCGCTCTCGGCAAGGCGGGCAGCGTCGTCACGATCGAAGACAACACCACATTGCGCACCCTGGCCGACATGACGATCACGCATGCCATCCAGGTGCAGAACACGAAGCTGGCGGCGTTCGACACCGGCGCGCACGATATCGTGGTATCGGGTAATATCCTGGGCTCCGGCATCGTCCAGAAGACCGGGGCAGGCACGCTGACGCTGACGGGAACGAACAGCCAGGTGGTGATCGACGTGCTGGGCGGCCGTCTGCTGGCGACGCAGCAGTCCGCGATCGGCGCGGCTGGCGGCGACATCTATCTGCGCCAGGATAGCCGCTTCTCCGCGGGGGCCGACATGGCGATCACGCAGAACGTGCACGTCACCGGCACGAATGCGGTGATGGACACCGGCGACAGCACCGTCCGCCTGCTGGGTGCACTTGACGGTAACCAGTGCCTGATCAAGCAGGGCGCCGGGCAGCTCAACCTTCTGGCCGCCGCAAGCAACGCGATCGGTGCGTGCGTCCAGCAGGGTACGCTCAGCTTCAACAACAACTTCGCCGGCAACGTGTGGGTGGAGAAGGACGGCACCGCCGGCGGCTCGGGTGCGATCAACGGCGGCATGGAAGTGCGCGGCACGTTGGCACCCGGCAACTCGCCAGGTCGCCTGGTGGTGTCTGGCAGCGTCACCCAGTTCGCGGGCAGCACGTTCGCGGTGGATGTCGATGGTAACACGCCGGGCATCGGCGCGGGCCATTACGACACGCTGGTGCTGAACGGCGCCGGAAGCGTCTACACCGCCGCGGGCACGATCGCGCCGAAGCTGCGCGGGATCACCGGCGACGCCGGCAATGCCTACACGCCGGCGATCGGCCAGACCTTCACCGTGGTCACCGCGCAAGGCGGCGTCACCGGCAGCTACGCCGCCCTGACGCAGCCGACCGCAGGCCTTGCCGCCAACAGCCGCTTCGACGTGCTGTATGCGCCCAACGCCGTGGTGCTGACCGTCACGGCGGCCAGCTACGCCCGGCTGTTCCAGGGAACCAACGGCAACGCCGCCAGCGTCGGCGGCGCCATCGATGGCTTCCGTGGTGCGGCTGGCGTCCGCGACACCAGCGACAAGGGCACGTTCACGAATGGGCTGATGGCTCTGTCGACCGCACAGCTCAGCCGAACGCTGAGCCAAGCCTCGGGCGAGATCTATGCCGATGCGATGGACGCGGTGGTCCAGAGCAGCCGCCTGACCCGCACCAGCGTGTCGGACCATCTGCTCGACACCGCGGTCAGCGGGTCGGTCGGCAGCGACATGCCGGTCAGCCAGCGGCTGTGGGGCACGATCGCCGGTGCCACGCAACAGATCGATGGTGATGGCTTCGGTCAGGGCTATCGCGGCACCGGCACCACGATGACGATCGGCATCGACAAGAACGTGTCGGATCATGCCCTCATCGGTGGCGGTGTTTCCTACGCGCGCTCCAACGCCTCGGCGAGCGGATTGGGCCAGGCGCGGATGAACAGCTACCAGCTGATCGCTTATGCGCAGTGGCAGGGCCACGGCATCTACGCCAACGGCGTCCTTTCCAGCGGGATCGATCGTTACAAGGTGTCGCGTGCCGTCCAGTTGTCGAATGACAATGCGCGCCTGGCGTCCACGCCGCGTGGCGCCTCGATCGGCGGCGATCTGGAAATCGGCGCTCCGGTACGGCTTGGTCGCCTGGATCTGACCCCCGCGCTGGGTCTGGCCTACGATCGGCTCGATCGCCGCGCGCTCGACGAACGTGGAGACACGGTCACCGCGCTTTCCGCCGGGACCGATCGTCGTGAGGCGTTCCAGCTGCGCAGCGGCATGCGCCTGTCGACCAGCTTCGACCTTGGCGGCGCGCAGGTGCGACCCTATGCCTCGGCCTTTGCGGTGCGCGAACTGGCCGATGCCTATAGCACGATCGATCCCACGCTGTACGGTCAGCGCTTCTCGGTGCGCGCCGCCAACGCCGGGGATACCGCCTTCCGCGGGGCGGTCGGCGTCGATGTGGCCGTCACGCCGGGTGTCAGCCTGCGGGCGAGCTATCGCTACGGCGATGCCGCGAACGCGCACAGCGACACCTATGCCGGCGGGATCAGCGTACGCTGGTAACATGTGCCCCGGCCGTCCATGATCGGGCGGCCGGGTTCCCACGGGCAGAAGAGACGGATGGTGACGATGATCGACAAGGTTGCGACGATGGCGCTGGCCGTCACGATGCTCGCCGCGACCCCGGC
>CAJYRU010000033.1 GCA_913777295.1 uncultured Sphingomonas sp.
TGTACATCAACTCGCCGGGCGGGGTGGTGACGGCCGGAATGGCGATCCACGACACGATGCAATATATCCGTCCGCGCGTTGGCACGGTGTGCATCGGGCAGGCCGCGTCGATGGGCAGCTTCCTGCTGGCGGCGGGCGAACCGGGGATGCGCGTCGCGCTGACCAACGCGCGCATCATGATCCACCAGCCGTCGGGCGGTGCGCAGGGCATGGCGTCGGACATTCAGATCCAGGCCAAGGAAATCCAGCGCATCAAGGACCGGATGAACGCGCTGTACGTGAAGTATACCGGCAAGCCGCTGGAGGAGATCGAGCGGGCGATGGATCGCGACACGTTCCTCGAGGCGGAAGAGGCCAAGGCGTTCGGCCTGGTCGACCAGGTGTTCGACAAGCGTCCGGGCGCTCCGGAAGAAGCGGCTCCGGCGGCATAAGCGACGGCTCGCCCGACCACGCCTCAACCGGCGGTGTGGTCGGGTAAACTATTAATGCATTGCCGGATACAAGCCTGTGTGTATCCTGACAGGCGCAAAGACGTGCCATAGCGGCGCGGGAGATGAATTGAATGACGAAGCTCAGCGGCGGCGACTCCAAGAGCACCCTGTACTGCTCGTTCTGTGGCAAGTCGCAGCACGAGGTGCGCAAGCTGATCGCGGGTCCGACCGTGTTCATCTGCGACGAATGCGTCGAACTGTGCAACGACATCATCCGCGAGGAAACGAAGTCGGCACTGGTCGCCAAGAAGGATGGCGGGGTCCCGACGCCGCAGGAAATCTGCAACGTTCTCGACGATTACGTCATCGGGCAGAAGCAGGCCAAGCGTGTGCTGTCGGTCGCGGTCCACAACCACTATAAGCGGTTGAACCATGGGCAGAAGGGTGCCGACGTCGAACTGGCGAAGTCGAACATCCTGCTCGTCGGGCCGACTGGCTGCGGCAAGACGCTGCTGGCGCAGACGCTGGCGCGCATCCTCGACGTGCCGTTCACCATGGCCGATGCGACCACGCTGACCGAGGCCGGCTATGTCGGTGAGGATGTCGAGAACATCATACTGAAGCTGCTCCAGGCGTCCGACTATAATGTCGAGCGGGCGCAGCGCGGCATCGTCTACATCGATGAGATCGACAAGATTAGCCGCAAGGCGGAGAATCCGTCGATCACCCGTGACGTGTCGGGCGAGGGCGTTCAGCAGGCGCTGCTGAAGCTGATGGAAGGCACCACCGCAAGCGTTCCGCCGCAGGGTGGCCGCAAGCATCCGCAGCAGGAATTCCTGCAGGTCGACACGACGAACATCCTGTTCATCTGCGGCGGTGCGTTTGCGGGTCTGGAAAAGATCATCGCGGATCGTCTGCAGGGCAAGTCGATCGGCTTCGGCGCCTATGTCGCGGCACCGGAGGAGCGCCGCACCGGCGAGGTGTTGCGCCAGACCGAGCCGGAGGATCTGCTGAAGTTCGGCCTGATCCCCGAATTCGTCGGCCGTCTGCCGGTGATCGCGACGCTCGAGGATCTCGACGTCGCCGCGCTCATCAAGATCCTGACGGAACCAAAGAACGCGCTGGTCAAGCAGTATCAGAAGCTGTTCGACATGGAGGGCGTGAAGCTCGGCTTCAACGATGAAGCGCTGGTGTCGGTGTCCAAGCGCGCGATCGAACGCAAGACCGGCGCGCGTGGGTTGCGCTCGATCCTTGAGGGCATCCTGCTCGACACGATGTTCGATCTGCCGTCGATGGACGGGGTGGACGAGGTCGTGGTCGACAAGGACGTGATCGAGGGCCGCAAGGAGCCGGTTCGCGTCTATGCCGAAAAGAAGAAGGCCGGCGACGCGGCATAAGCTGCGGTTTCGCCGTCACGCGACGGACGGGCGTCGGGAAACCGGCGCCCGTTCTGCGTTGGTTCGTCATTCCGGCGAAGTCCGAAAGCGGCGGATATTTCGACGTCGCACTCCATTCGTGAACACCCGACGTAATGGATTCCCGCCGTCGCCGGAATGACGCGGGGGCGAGGGCGACTTTCCCGGACGCACTGTGCCAGCTATGCAGCGCCCATGCCGATCGATCTTATCTGCCTCGATGCCGACGACACCTTGTGGCACAATATGCGGCATTTCGAGGAGGCGCATGACGCGTTCACGGCGGTGCTCCGGCCGTTCGCTGCCGCCGACGTCGCGCGCGATACGCTGGATGCGTGCGAAGCGCGCAACCTGAAGCTCTACGGCTATGGTGCGAAGGGCTTCACCCTTTCCATGATCGAAACCGCGCTGGAGCTGGGCGGGGAGCGGTTGCCGAGCGGGGTGATTGCCGATCTGCTGGCCGCGGGCCGGCGGCTGCTCGCGCACCCGGTCGAACTGCTCCATGGTATCGAGGCGACACTCGACGCACTGAGCGAACGTGGCCGGCTGGTGCTGGTGACGAAGGGCGACCTGCTGCATCAGGAGGCGAAGCTGGCCGCATCGGGGCTGGGCGACCGGTTTGCGGGGGTCGAGATCGTCAGCGACAAGACCCCGGAAACCTTCGCGTGCCTGTTCGACCGTTACGGCATTGCTCCCGATCGAGCGGTGATGGCGGGTGACTCGATGCGTTCGGACGTCCTGCCTGCACTCGCCGCCGGCGCGTGGGCGGCATATGTGCCGCAGGCGCTGGCCTGGTCCCATGAAGCGGCCGACGCACCGATCGACCATCCACGCTTTCGCCAATTGCCCGATCTGGCCGCGCTCACCGACTGGATCGACGCGATCGGGCACTAAACGACCCGTTCGAGGAAACATCACGGCGTCCCAGGCATTGGCTTTGCGTAACGATCAGGGAGCGACGATGTCGGCAGCACACGACCATAAAGCGACGATGGCGGCGGAACACACCGAGACTGTGGTGCCCGCGGCAACCAAACGGGCATTGCTCGATCGTACGGCGCTCCCGTGGTGGTCGCTGGTCGTGCCGATATTGGGGTTGATCGCGATCCTGCTGAACCTGGCGAAGGCCGGCGGGGTCGGCGCCGGACTGGCAGCGGCGGTGATGATCGGCTGCGTGATCGCGGCGGTACATCATGCCGAAGTGGTCGCGCACAAGGTCGGCGAACCGTTCGGGACGCTGGTATTGGCGGTCGCGGTGACGGTGATTGAGGTATCGTTGATCGTGTCGCTGATGTTGTCGGGATCAGGCGATGTCGCGACGCTGGCACGCGATACCGTGTTTGCCGCGATCATGATTATCCTGAACTTCATCGTCGGCATCTGCCTGCTGGTCGGTGGCATCCGCCACCACGAGCAGCGGTTCGTGCTGCGAGGCGTGAGTGCCGCGCTGTCCGTCCTCGCCGCGATGGCCGTCATGTCGCTGGTCCTGCCGAACTATACGTCCAGCGTGGCCGGGCCGACGCTGTCGCCGTCGCAGCTTGCGTTCGTCGCGGTCATTTCCGTCATCCTCTATGCGACGTTCGTGATGGTGCAGACGGTGCGGCACCGCGATTACTTCCTGCCGGCGGTCGATGGTTCGCTGCCGAAGGACGCCCATGCCGAACCGCCGGGCGCGGGAACGGCATGGATTGCGTTTGGCGTCCTGCTGCTCGCGCTGGTCGGTGTGGTGCTGCTGGCGAAGGACCTGTCGCCGGCGATCGAATCGGCGGTACTGGGCGCGGGCCTGCCGCTGGCCGTAGTGGGCATCCTGATCGCCGGACTGGTGCTGGCACCGGAAAGCCTGGCGGCGGTGAAGGCGGCGCGCAAGGATCGGCTGCAGACCAGCCTCAACCTGGCCATGGGGTCGGCCCTTGCGACGATCGGCCTGACCATCCCCAGTGTCGCGATCGTGTCGCTGGTCATGGGATGGCCGCTGTCGCTGGGGATCGATGCCAAGTCGATGGTGTTGTTCGCGCTGTCGCTGCTGGTCGCGACATTGACGTTGGGCAACGGGCGGACGACGGTCCTGTCGGGCATCGTTCACCTGACGATCTTTGCCGCCTATCTGTTCATCACTGTCGTTCCCTGACGATTGGATGCTGCCGGGCGGCAAGGGCCAGCCCGGCGGCGATCTGGACCACGGCATAGGCCCGGCGCAGCGTCGGGCGCCCGACAAACGGACGGACCAGCCATTGCGCGCCGACGGCCTGCTCCTGCCACAATTCGACGTGGCGGCGGGGCTGGAGCAGGCCGAGCAGCCCGTCGCCGATCATGAAGGTCGCGGCCATTTCGGCAGCACGTCTGGAAAGCAGGTTCATGGGGTGGCAACGCGCGGCGCCTGCATCCGTTCGATGGCCGGTGAGCGACGCAGCAGCCACGCCATCGGATCGATCACGACATGCGCATCGCGGGGAACGGCGATGGTGGCGGTGCCACCAGCCATGGGCAGCGTCCGGCGCACGCCATCGACCTCTATATCGACCGGCAGGGGGAAGGGGCCATTTCCCGGCACCTGCCAGCGCAGCGTAAGCGAGGTGTCACTGCGCTGTTCCATCAGATCGGGCAACGCTGCCTGCCGCAGATACACGTCGAAGAACCAGCCGAGGTCCCTGCCGGCCTCCTGCGCGACCGCACGCTTGAAATCGCGAGTCGTGGCGAAGCGGGGCGTGAAGTTTCCCGGCTTCGGATCGGGCCGTCCATAGACCAGACGTCGGGTGGCCGCGAAGAACGCGCGATCGCCGATCAGGTGGCGCAGGCTGTGCAGCATCCACGCCCCCTTGAAATACACGTCGGTACCCGGTCCGGTATCGCCGTTCACCTCACGCGTAGTCAGCGACCGGCCCGATACGATCGGCGCACGATTGGCCACCCGCTGCCGCTGGATCAGCAGCATCGAGAGGTAGCGCGCATCCCCCTCCCGCCATTTGCCGTATAGCGGCTGCATGTAGGACGCGAACGCTTCATGCAGCCAGAAATCGTCCCAGTCGGCGGCCGTCATCTGGTTGCCGAACCATTCGTGACTGAACTCGTGCTGGAACAGCCAGTCGAACCCCTCCGGCGCGGGCTTGTAGCCGTTGCCATAGGCGTTGATCGTCTGATGCTCCATGCCGAGATACGGCGTCTCGACCACGCCGACCTTTTCATTGGCGAAGGGGTAGGGGCCGATGGTCGCTTCGAAAAAATCCAGCGTCGGCGCGAATTCGGCGAACAGCTGCTGCGCCTGGGCATCCTTCCCCTCCAGATGCCAGAAGTGGAGCGGAATGACATTGCCGAAACGGCTGCGATACTGCCCCTTGATCTCGCGATACGGACCGACGCTAATCGCCAGCCCATAGGGGTTGGTCGCGCCTGCGTGCCAATGCCAGGTCGTGCGGCCGTCGGGCAGGGTGTCGATCCCCCGCAACACGCCATTGGCCGGCGCCGACAGTCCTGCGGGCACCGTCAGGTGCAGGTCGACCGATGCCGGCTCGCCCGCGGGAAAGTCGAGGCATGGCCACCACAGGTCGCATCCGCTGTCCTGCGCGGTGGTGCCGAACCACGGCTTGCCGTGCCATTCGCTCCATACGAAACCGTCATCCCATGGCGCGCGCTTCGCGACAGGGGGGCTGCCGACATAGACGATCTCCACGACTGCACGCTGCCGGGCGGCAAGCGGGGTGTCGATGACTACCTGCCCCGCGCCCTGTCGCCAGCCCGCGCGGTCAACGGCGCGCCCGTCGACCCGGATCGATCGCACAGCAAGTACGTCGGCCAGATCGATGGTGATGCGCGGTGTGGCGGCATCGGCGGTCAGCGTCAGCGTGGCACGTCCCGACAGCATCCGCCGTGCCGGCAATGCCTCGATCGCCAGATCGGCATGGGTCAGCCGCAACGCCGCGCGGTCCGCAGCGATCGGCCCGCCCGAGCGCAGCGTCATGGGATGCACCGGCGGGGCTGGTTCGGCCGGTATCGCCTGCAATGCGGCGGCCAGCGCCAGCGCATGGGATGCCATCATGGGTCAGCGCACCGTCGAACGGAGATTGATGGCGCGGCAATTGCCACCATATAAGGTCGTGGGTCCGGCGCTTCGGCCGGGTCGTGGAGTGTCCATGTCCGAGATTACCAATTCCGTTTCGTCCGAGCCGCTGAAGCTGCCGGTATTGCCGCTGCGCGATATTGTCGTGTTTCCGCACATGATCGTGCCCCTGTTCGTCGGGCGCGACAAGTCGGTCGCCGCGCTTGAGGCGGCGATGGCGAACACGAAGGAAATCTTCCTCGTGGCGCAGCTCGATCCGGGCGAGGACGATCCGGCCCGCGAAGATCTGTACGATGTCGGCGTGTCGGCGGAAGTCATGCAGATGCTGAAACTGCCCGACGGCACCGTTCGGGTGCTGGTGTCGGGCAAGGCCCGCGCGACGCTGACCGCGCTGGAATCGGTCGACAATTATCTTGTCGCGACCGTGACCCCGACCGAAGCCGGCGACACGACGCTGGAAGATGCCGACGAAGGCATGGAGGAACGAGTCGCCGAGGCCATCGCGCAGCCTAGCGCCGAGCTGAAGGCGCTGATGCGCTCGGTCGTCGAGCAGTTCGAGAATTACGCGAAGCTCAACAAGAAGCTCCCGGCCGAAACCGCCGTGCAGCTGTCCGAACTGGACGATCCGTCGCGCCTTGCCGATGCGGTCGCGGGCAACATCGCGGTGAAGGTCGCCGACAAGCAGGCGCTGCTGGTCGAATCGGACCCGCACAAGCGGCTGGAGATGGTGTTCGCCTTCATGGAAGGCGAGCTGGGCGTGCTGCAGGTCGAAAAGAAGATTCGCAGCCGCGTGAAGCGTCAGATGGAGAAGACGCAGCGCGAATATTATCTGAACGAGCAGCTGAAGGCGATTCAGCGCGAACTCGGCAACGAGGGCGAGGATGGCGATGGCGACGAGGTCGCCGAACTGACGCAGAAGATCGCGACGCTGAAGCTCAGCAAGGAAGCGCGGACCAAGGCGACGGCGGAGCTGAAGAAGCTGAAGACCATGGCGCCGATGAGCGCCGAGGCGACCGTCGTGCGCAACTATCTCGATGTGCTGCTGGGCCTGCCATGGGGCAAGAAGTCGAAACTGAAGCGTGACATCGCGGTTGCGCAGGGCGTGCTGGATCAGGACCATTACGCGCTGGAAAAGGTGAAGGACCGGATCGTCGAATATCTGGCGGTGCAGGCGCGCACCAACAAGCTGAAGGGGCCGATCCTGTGCCTCGTCGGCCCGCCGGGCGTCGGCAAGACCAGCCTCGGCAAGTCGATCGCCAAGGCGACCGGGCGCGAGTTCATCCGCCAGTCGCTGGGCGGCGTGCGGGACGAGGCCGAAATTCGCGGCCATCGCCGGACCTATATCGGTTCGCTGCCGGGCAAGATCGTCACCAACCTGAAAAAGGCTGGCGCATCCAACCCGCTCTTCCTGCTCGATGAGATCGACAAGCTGGGACAGGATTTCCGCGGCGATCCGGCATCCGCGCTGCTGGAGGTGCTGGACCCCGAACAGAATGCGAAGTTCAACGATCACTATCTGGAGATCGACATCGATCTGTCGGATGTGATGTTCGTCTGCACGGCGAATACGCTGAACCTGCCGCAGCCGTTGCTCGACCGGATGGAGATCATCCGGCTGGAAGGCTATACCGAGGATGAGAAGGTCGAGATCGCGGAGCGGCATCTGGTCGCCAAGCAGGTCGACGCGCATGGGCTGAAGTCCGGCGAATTCGAACTGACGCAGGACGCGCTGCGCGACCTGATCCGCTTCTATACCCGTGAAGCGGGCGTGCGTACGCTGGAGCGCGAAATCGCCAAGCTCGCCCGCAAGGCGCTGCGCCGCATTCTGGAGGGCAAGGCGACGTCGGTCACGGTGACGCCGGAAAACCTGTCCGAATTTGCGGGCGTCCGCAAATACCGCTTCGGCGTCGGCGAGGAAGAGCATCAGATCGGTGCGGTAACCGGACTTGCGTGGACCGAGGTCGGTGGCGAGCTGCTGACGATCGAAAGCGTGACGGTGCCGGGCAAGGGGTCGGTCAAGACGACCGGCAAGCTCGGCGACGTGATGAAGGAATCGGTCGAGGCGGCGTGGAGCTACGTCAAGGCGCGCTCGCCCGGCTATGGCATCAAGCCTAGCCTGTTCCATCGCAAGGACGTGCATATCCACCTTCCCGAAGGTGCGGTGCCGAAGGACGGTCCGTCGGCCGGCATCGGGCTGGTCACGTCGATCGTCTCCACGCTGACCGGCGTTCCGGTGCGGCGCGAGGTGGCGATGACCGGTGAGGTGACGCTGCGCGGTCGCGTCCTGCCGATCGGCGGGTTGAAGGAAAAGCTGCTCGCGGCGCTGCGCGGCGGGATCAAGACGGTGCTGATCCCGATCGAGAACGAAAAGGATCTGGCGGAAATCCCGGCCAACATCCGGACCGGGCTGGAAATCATTCCGGTGGCCCATGTCGATGAGGTTCTGCGTCTGGCGTTGACCGAGCCGCTGACGGCGATCGATTGGACGGAGGCCGACGATCTTGCGGCACAACCGCCGGTCGCCGTTCCCGGCATTGGCGAGTCGCGGCCGCACTGATTGCGCTGCGGGGCGACCGATGGTCGTCCCGCAACCGGCCGGGATGGGCACTAGGCGCGATTGTGCGCAAACCACCGGATTGCGCAGACGCGTCCAATTTGCTTTGACAGCCTTCGTTCGAGCGGCCTTAGTGTTGCATTCGATTTTTCCATATTGTTATGAGGATGAAGGGGGTTCCACGGGATGAACAAGCAGGAGCTGATCGGGCAGGTCGCCGACCATTCGGGGCTTACCCGCGGCGATGCGATGAAGGCGGTCGAAGCGGTTTTCGACGTCATCTCGGCGGCGCTCAAGAAGGGTGACGAAGTTCGCCTGGTCGGATTCGGCACCTTCTCGGTGTCGAAGCGCAAGGCATCGACCGGGCGCAATCCGCGCACCGGCGAACCGATGACGATCAAGGCGTCGTCGCAGCCGAAGTTCAAGGCCGGCAAGGGTCTGAAGGATTCGGTGAATTAAACCTCTGGACACGGTGGCCGTACCCATCTAGGGAGCCGGCCTCCGGGTTTCCGGGCGCGTAGCTCAGCGGTAGAGCACACCCTTCACACGGGTGGGGTCACAGGTTCAATCCCTGTCGCGCCCACCAGATCAACGGCCGTCCGGCACT
>CAJYRU010000034.1 GCA_913777295.1 uncultured Sphingomonas sp.
CGATGCGAATGGCCGAAAAGCCGGCGTTCCCCGCCCCTGTTAGGAACCGGTTGAACGCCGTCGTGCTCCAAGCGCCGATCGACCGTCAGCGCATGGGACGGCTGCGGCATCCCCGTCGTCATTCCCGGACAGGCGGGCGTCCATAGGCACCAGCACCCACCAACCCGGCCGAAGCGGCAGCGTTTACGGATTCCCGCCTGAGCGGGAGTTACGGCAATCCCCGGTTGGCGCGGAGCGTCGATCCGCCCCGGCCATTGGCCACAGCTTCCGCTCCGCTACCACGGCGGAGAGCAGCGAAACCCCGGCGCGAAACCGGTTCCGAAGGAAATCAGTTCGCCAGCAGCGCGCGAATCGCGGCCAGCGCCTCATCCCCCTTGCTGCCATCGGGGCCACCGCCCTGCGCCATGTCCGGGCGACCGCCGCCGCCCTGCCCGCCCAGCGCGGCGACCGCAGCCTTGACCAGATCGACCGCGCTGATGCGGCCGGTCAGGTCGCTCGACACGCCGACACCGACCGAGGCACGGCCGTCATTGACCGCGACCAGCGCGACCACGCCCGACGGTACGCGCGCACGCGCTTCGTCGATGGTGCCGCGCAACGCCTTGGCATCGAGGCCGTCGATCACCTGACCTAGGAAGGCGACGTCGCCGATCTGTTCCGGACCGGCGGGTGCCGCGCCCGCACCGCCACCCATGGCCAATGCCTTCTTCGCCTCGGCCAGTTCGCGTTCGAGACGGCGACGATCCTCGACGAGTTGCGCGACGCGCGCGGGGACTTCGTCTGGGGTAGCCTTCAACGCGGCCGCCGCTTCGCGCAATTTCGCGTCGCGATTGCCGAGCCACTGGCGCGCCGCTTCACCGGTCAGCGCCTCGACACGGCGGACACCCGATGACACCGCGCCTTCGGACACGATCTTGAACAGGCCGATCTCGCCCAGCGCATTGACGTGCGTGCCGCCGCACAGTTCGATCGAATAGGTGCCCTCGGCGTTCTGCCCCATCGACACGACGCGAACCTCGTCGCCGTACTTCTCGCCGAACAGCGCCATCGCGCCCATCGCGATCGCATCGTCGGGGGTCATCAGCCGCGTGGTGACGCTCCCGTTGCCGCGCACCTGCGCGTTGACGTCGGCCTCGACCAGCGCCAGCGCATCGGCGGCGATCGGCGAGGGTTGCGAGAAATCGAAGCGCAGCCGCTCCGGCGCGACCATCGAGCCCTTCTGCGCAACATGAGTGCCAAGCCGTTCGCGCAGCGCCTCGTGCAACAGGTGCGTCGCTGAATGGTTGGCGCGGATCTGCGCACGGCGGGCGGTATCGATGGTCAACGCAACGCTGTCGCCGACCTTCAGCGTGCCCGCATCGATCGTTGCGACATGGGCGTGGAGCTTGCCGAGCTGCTTCGCGGTGTCGGTAACCGTCGCCTTCAGCCCCGCTTCGGTCGCCATGGTGCCGGCATCGCCGACCTGGCCGCCACTCTCGGCGTAGAACGGCGTCTGGTTGGTCAGGACGAGCACCTCGTCGCCGTCCTGCGCCGATTCGACCCGCGCGCCGTCCTTGACGATGGCCACGACCTGCCCTTCTCCTGTTTCGACCGCGTAGCCGATGAATTCGGTCGGACCGGCGGTTTCGAGGACGTCGAACCAGACATCGTCCGATGCCTTCGCGCCCGACCCCTTCCACGCGGCACGGGCGGCACGCTTCTGTTCGGCCATGGCCGCATCGAAACCCGCGCGGTCGACCCCGTAGCCCTGCGCGCGCAGCGCGTCCTCGGTCAGGTCATAGGGGAAACCATAGGTGTCGTAGAGCTTGAATGCCGTCTCACCGGCCAGCGTCGCGCCTTCACCCAAGCCGGCGGTCGCTTCGTCGAGCAGCTTCAACCCCTTGTCGAGCGTGCGACGGAATTGCGTCTCTTCCTGCTGCAGCGTCGCTTCGATCAGCGGCTGCGCGCGAACCAGCTCGGGATAGGCCGCGCCCATTTCGGACACCAGCGACCCGACCAGCCGGTGCATCAACGGCTCCTTGGCACCCAGCAGATGCGCGTGGCGCATCGCGCGGCGCATGATCCGGCGCAGGACATAGCCGCGGCCTTCATTGGCGGGCAGGACGCCATCGGCAACGAGGAAGCCCGACGCGCGGAGATGGTCGGCAATGACGCGGTGGCTGGCCTGGGTCGGCCCTTCGGCGCGGGTCCCGGTCAGCTCGCACGATGCCGCGATCAGGGCCTTGAACGTGTCGGTATCGTAATTGTCCGACACGCCCTGCATCACCGCCGCGATACGCTCCAGCCCCATGCCGGTGTCGATCGACTTCTTTGGCAGTTCGCCGACGATCTCGTTCGCGTCCTGCTCGAACTGCATGAACACGAGGTTCCAGATTTCGACGAAACGGTCGCCATCCTCGTCCGGGCTGCCGGGCGGGCCACCGGGAATATGGTCGCCGTGATCGTAAAAAATTTCGGAACAGGGGCCGCATGGCCCGCTGTCACCCATTGCCCAGAAATTGTCCTTGGTCGGGATGCGGATGATCTTGTGATCGGGCAGGCCGGCGATCTTCTTCCACAGGTCGAACGCTTCGTCGTCGGTGTGATAGACGGTCGCGGTCAGCTTTTCCGCCGGCAGCCCCCAGTCGCGGGTCAGCAGGGTCCAGGCGTTCAGGATCGCCTGTTCCTTGAAATAATCCCCGAACGAGAAATTGCCGAGCATTTCAAAGAACGTGTGATGCCGCGCGGTATAGCCGACATTGTCGAGGTCGTTGTGCTTGCCCCCGGCACGCACGCATTTCTGCGACGACGTGGCCGTCACATAGGGCCGCGTTTCAAGGCCGGTGAACACGTTCTTGAACGGCACCATGCCCGCATTGACGAACATCAGCGTCGGATCGTTCTGCGGAACGAGCGGCGCGGAGGCGACGCGGGCATGGCCGGCCTTCTCGAAAAAGTCGAGGAACGAGCGGCGAACATCGTTGGTCGAGGTCATTGCGGCTCGATACGCAGCGGCGCGCCACTTGCCAAGATGCCCGAATGCACCGGGGGTTGACCCGGACGAAACATTCCCCTCCCTTTACGCGCAAACGAACAGGGACGACGCATGGCCAAGCGGCTCACGACTTTCATTCTCATCGCGCTGGTATCGGGCCTCGTGCTCGGCTGGGCGCTGAACGCCGGGCTGGACGATGGCGGCGGGTCGGGCACTGCGCTGCTTAAGAATATCGCTTATTACCTGTCCGCCGTGACCACCGTGTTCCTACGGCTTATCAAGATGATCATCGCGCCGTTGGTGTTTTCGACACTGGTCGTCGGCATCGCGCATATGGGCGACAGTTCGTCGCTCGGCCGCGTGGGGCTGCGGTCGTTCGGCTGGTTCGTGATGGCGAGCTTCATCTCGCTGATGCTAGGCCTGTTGCTGGTCAACCTGTTGCAGCCGGGCGTGGGGCTGGGCCTGCCGGTACCGCCGGTCAGCGCGGCGACCGGCGTCGACAAGCCGGCGTTCGATTTCGTGAAGTTCGTCGGCCATATCTTCCCGGCGTCGGGCATCGACGCGATGGCGACCAACGAAATCCTGCAGATCGTCATCTTCTCGCTATTCATCGGCGTGGCGCTGACCGCTGTCGGAGAAAAGGGCGCGCCGCTCGTCCGCGCGCTCGAAGGGCTGGTGGCGGTGATGCTGCAGGTCACCGACTATGTCATGCGCTTCGCACCCTTCGCAGTGTTCGCGGCGGTGACGGCGACGCTGGCCGAACGCGGGCCGGGGATCATCGGCGACCTCGCCTATTTCATGGGCAGCTTCTACCTTGGCCTAGCGACGCTGTGGACGGTGCTGATCGGCCTCGCCTTCCTTATCATCGGGCCGCGGGTGAAGATGCTGCTGCGCTATCTGCGCGATCCGATCCTGCTGGGCTTTTCGACGGCATCGTCGGAGGCCGCCTATCCGCGCACCCTCGAAGCGCTCGACCGGTTCGGCGTGCCGCCGCGCATCGCCAGCTTCGTGCTGCCGCTCGGCTATTCGTTCAACCTCGACGGGTCGATGATGTACATGACGTTCGCATCGATCTTCATCGCGCAGGCCTATGGCATCGACCTGAGCTGGGGACAGATGTTCCTGATGCTGCTGGTGCTGATGATTACGTCGAAGGGCATTGCGGGCGTGCCCCGCGCCAGCTTGGTGGTGATCGCGGCAACGCTTGGCATGTTCAACATTCCGGAAGCCGGACTGCTGCTGATCCTCGCCATCGACCACTTCCTCGACATGGGCCGCACCGCGACCAATGTCGTCGGCAACGCCATCGCCGCCAGTGTCATCGCCAAATGGGAGGGCGGGTTCGACGCACCCGAATCGCCCGTGATCGAGCCGCTGCCGACGCCGTCGGGACATCCCCGCAGCGACGTGCCCGACAGCTTCCGCGACATCGGCGGGCCACCGCCCGCCGGGCACTGATGGACTGCGGGCGGGGCGGATCGACCTGCCCCGCCCGCAATCGCATGAGAGCTGGAACGAATTGAGAACAATTCGGTTGGTGACGGCGAAAGGAACTGCCGATGACCGACCATCCGAACCCCAAGAGCGAACCCTTTTCGAATGCCGAGAAGGATCCGGACGACTGGACCACCGGTGACGAAAAAATGACCGGGGCACAGGCGTCTTATCTCAAGACACTGAGCGAGGAAGCGGGCGAAGCGTTCGACGATTCGCTGACCAAGGCCGACGCTTCGAAGGCGATCGACGCGCTGCAGGCAAAGACCGGGCGCGGTTCCTGAACCCCGCGCGCGCCGGGCAGCGCCCGGTTTGCCGATCCCGGCCCGTACCTGCCGCACGCGTTGCAGAGGTGCGGGCCGTCATCCATTCGAACGACCGCCTGTCGGCCTCAGGCGATCCTATGGCTTCGCTGCTGCCGGTCGCATCGCCATCAACCGATCCAGCAGAACCAGCCGCATCGCGAGGTCCTCGCGATAGGATGCACCGCGCGGGGCGCGTGCCAGCGCCGCCAGCCACGCCCGCTTGGCACCCGGCAGATCGCCCGTCTGGACCAGCGCCATCCCGTAGTAGAAATACGGCCCCGGATGGTCGGGTGCCGCAGCCATGCCCCGCGCAAAGGCTGCGCGGGCGGCCGGCGACAACACCTGTCCACCGTCATGCGCGAGGATCGCCGTCCCCGACCGGGTCCATAGTCGCCCGCTATTGGGCGCCCGCTGCAATCCCCCCAGCACCGCATTGGCCGCCGCCTGCGTCGCGCCGGCGCGGCTCAGGCCATCGGCGGCGACGGCATAGGCGTAGTCGTACGTGAAGCGGCCCCAGATAGCATCGCGCAGATCGTCGGCAGCGATGTCGGGCGCCTGCACGGTGCGCTCCGCCGCCCGTGGTTCGCCGGGCAGGGTCGGTCGTCCCTGCCACGCATAACCGGCCGCCCCCAGCATCAGCGCCGCGCCGACAAACCCCCAGAGCGGGCGGGCGGTCCGCATCGCGACGAGCAGCGCGAACACGACCAACAGCAGCATCGCAAGGATGAACCAACCGTTCACCGCCGCCGTCCCTTCAGGCTGCGTCGCGCAACCAGTCCGCCGATCACCAGCAGCACGATCGGTGCCAGCCAAAGCGGCCCGGTCGCCCCGGAGAGCGGCGGATCGTAGCTGACATAATCGCCATAGCGTTCGATCAACCAGTCGCGCACCGCCACCGGCCGTTCCCCCGCCGCGATCCGCTGTCGCACCAGCGCACGCATGTCGGCGGCCATGTCGGCATCGCTGTCGGCGATCGACTGCCCTTGGCAGACCAGACAGCGCAGCGTTTCCATCAGCGCCTTGGCCGAGCGTTCCTGCGCCGGATCGGGCAATTGCGTATCGGCCAGTGCCGGTGGCGGCACGCGCGACTGCGCCAACGCCGGGGTGGCGACCAGCAGGGAAAGCACAAAAAGTCCCTTCATTGCACCGCCTTCAGCTTGGCGAGCAGCTCGGGCACGTCCTCATCCCGGATCGCGCCGATATGCTGATGGGCGATGCGCCCCTGTCCGTCGATGACGAAGGTTTCGGGAACGCCCGATGATCCGAGCGCCAGTTGCAGGGAGCTGTTGCGGTCGTCGCCGATCGCGGCAAAGGGATCGCCATTGGCCAACAGGAACTGGGCGACATCGCCCGGCGTGTCGCGGATCGCGAT
>CAJYRU010000035.1 GCA_913777295.1 uncultured Sphingomonas sp.
TGGGCGAGGTATGCTTCCACACCGCGATGACCGGCTATCAGGAGATCATGACCGATCCGTCCTTCGCCGGACAGGTCATCACCTTCACCTTCCCGCACATCGGCAATGTCGGCACCAACGTCGACGATGTCGAGGCGAACGATCCGCACGCGCTGGGCATGATCGTCCGCGAGGACGTCACCGCGCCGTCGAACTTCCGCTCCAACGAGCATCTCGACGCGTGGATGGCACGGCACAACCGCATCGGCCTCGCCGGCATCGACACCCGCGCGCTGACCCGCCGCATCCGCCAGGGTGGCGCACCGAACGGCGTCATCGCCCATTCGGCGAGCGGCGAGTTCGACATTCCCGCATTGCTGGCACAGGCACAGGCTTGGCCGGGGCTGGAGGGCATGGACCTCGCCAAGACCGTGTCGTGCGAGACGCACTACGGCTGGGCCGGCGGGGCGTGGCATCTGGGCAAGGGCTATGACGACAGCACTGCGCCCGGCAGCGCGGAGCCGGCTGCCGATGCCCGCCGCCCGCACGTCGTTGCGATCGATTATGGCAGCAAACGCAACATCTTCCGCAACCTTGTTCACGCCGGTGCCGAAGTCACTGTGCTGCCCGCCACCGCGACCTATGAGGAGGTCATGGCGGCAAATCCCGACGGCATCTTCCTGTCGAACGGGCCGGGCGATCCCGCCGCGACCGGCGACTATGCCGTGCCGGTGATCCGCCAGCTGCTCGACACCGGCAAGCCGCTGTTCGGCATTTGTCTGGGCCACCAGCTGCTCGGTCTCGCGCTCGGCGCGAAGACCACCAAGATGCATCAGGGCCATCGCGGCGCGAACCATCCGGTCAAGCGCCTGTCAGATGGTGCGGTAGAGATCACAAGCATGAACCACGGCTTCGCAGTCGAACGCGACAGCCTGCCGGCAAACGTCCGCGAGACGCATGTTTCGCTGTTCGATGGCTCGAACGCGGGCATCGAAACGGACGGCGGTCGTGCGTTCTCGGTGCAGTATCACCCTGAGGCATCGCCCGGGCCGCAGGACAGCTTCTATCTGTTCGAGCGGTTCGTCGGGATGATGCGGTGATTGTCGCCGCGCTCGCACTGTTCATCGGCGGCGAGCCGGAGACACCAGAGGCAATGGCGCGATCGGCCAAGCTTGCACTTCAATATCGCGTTGATGCGATGGTCGATCAGTGCAAGGCACGCCCCAATTTGCGCGCCAAGGCGCTTAGCGCGAGAGCAGTGATGATCGCTTTTGCCAAACCGCCCCAGAATCTCAGTTCCGACCGCGCCTTCAAATGCGTGATGACAGCCGCTCAGAAGCTGCGCGGCGTCACGTTTGGCGTAATCGGTAAAGAACAATATTTAGACGACAAAGGCAGCCGCAAGTAATGCCCAAACGCACCGATATTTCGTCCATCCTCGTCATCGGCGCGGGGCCGATCGTCATCGGCCAGGCTTGCGAGTTCGATTATTCGGGCGTGCAGGCGATCAAGGCGTTGAAGGAGGAGGGCTATCGCATCGTCCTCGTCAACTCCAACCCCGCGACGATCATGACCGACCCGGAACTGGCCGATGCGACCTATGTCGAGCCGATCACGCCGGCGGTCGTCGCCAAGATCATCGAGAAGGAGCGCCCCGATGCGGTGCTGCCGACGATGGGCGGACAGACCGCGCTGAACACCGCGCTGGCGCTGGCGCAGGACGGGACGCTCGAAAAGTTCGGCGTGACGATGATCGGCGCCGATGCCGAAGCGATCGACAAGGCCGAGGACCGTCAGAAGTTCAAGGTCGCGATGGACAAGATCGGCCTCGAATCCGCGCGCAGCCATATCGCGCATAGCGAGGCGGAGGCGCTGGCCGGGCTGGAGCATGTAGGGCTGCCGGCGATCATCCGCCCGTCGTTCACGCTGGGCGGAACCGGCGGCGGCGTCGCCTATAATCGCGACGAGTTCCTGAAGATCGTCCGCGAAGGCCTCGACGCCTCGCCGACCACCGAGGTGCTGATCGAGGAATCGCTGCTCGGCTGGAAGGAATATGAGATGGAAGTCGTGCGCGACCGCGCCGACAATGCCATCATCGTGTGTTCGATCGAGAATATCGACCCGATGGGCGTCCATACCGGGGACTCGATCACCGTCGCCCCGGCGCTGACGCTGACCGACAAGGAATACCAGATCATGCGCAATGCATCGATCGCGGTCCTGCGGGAAATCGGTGTCGAAACAGGGGGTTCGAACGTACAGTTCGCGGTCAATCCGAAGGACGGCCGCCTGATCGTCATCGAGATGAACCCGCGCGTGTCGCGCTCGTCGGCACTCGCGTCGAAAGCGACCGGCTTCCCGATCGCCAAGGTCGCAGCGAAGCTGGCGGTCGGCTATACGCTGGACGAGATCACCAACGACATTACTGGCGCGACGCCGGCATCGTTCGAACCGACGATCGATTACGTTGTCACCAAGATCCCGCGCTTCGCCTTCGAAAAGTTCAAGGGGTCGCAGGCGGTGTTGTCGACCGCGATGAAGTCGGTCGGCGAGGTCATGGCGATCGGCCGCAACATCCATGAATCGATCCAGAAGGCACTGCGCGGGCTGGAAACCGGCCTGTCGGGCTTCAACCAGGTCGATCGGCTGGTCGGCGCGCCCCGTGCGGAGATCGAGGCGGCGCTGGCCGTCGCGACGCCCGACCGGCTGCTGGTCGCGGCACAGGCGCTGCGCGAAGGCTTCACCGTCGCCGAAGTCCACGCGATCGCCAAATACGATCCGTGGTTCCTCGAACGCATGGCGGAAATCGTCGCGGCCGAGACCGAAGTTTGCACTAACGGCCTGCCGCAGGACGCCGCGGGTATGCGCCGCCTGAAATCCATGGGCTTTTCGGACAAGC
>CAJYRU010000036.1 GCA_913777295.1 uncultured Sphingomonas sp.
TTGGAGCGGCAAGGCTGTCGCCAGCAGACGTGCGAGAAAGCACGGGGCGGATCTGTTCGACCGGGATGTCAGCGTACGGAACCAAAGTGCGCCTTGAGCTCGACTCCGAAATGACGCGGTGCTCCGGGGAAAAAGCCGCTCAGGCCGTTCGAAGGATAGGTGCTGACGCCGCCGCTGAAATAATGCCTGTCGGTCACGTTCTTCACGAATGCCCTCAGGTCGAGCGGCAGGCCGAATAAGCGCTGCCATTCCACCCCTGCATCAAGGGTGCCGTAGGCGGGAATCGGGATGTCGTTGATGTCTGCGACGTAAATGCTGGATTGATGAAACCAGTCCAGCCGGGCGCTGAGTTCGCCGTTGTTCCCGGGAAACGTTGCCACCACGCGCCCGCCGATAGTGTATATGAGTTCCGGTGCGAAGGCGAATCGATTGCCGGACAGGTCGCCAAGCCCGGGGCCGGTGAAGCTGCCATATTGATTTTTGCTGTAGGTCGCGGTGGCGTTCAACTCGAACCAGCGCACCGCGCGGATCATCAGGTCTGCCTCGCCGCCCCAAATTCTGGCATCGGCAGCGTTGAGGACGACGGTGGTCAGCGGGGTGCCGAACGATAGCGTGCGCTGGATGTCGCGATACTTGTCGAAATATGCCGCAGCGTTGAAGCGGACTCGACGATCGAGGAATTCGGACTTCAGTCCAAGTTCAAAATTGTCGACGAACTCAGGCGCGAAGGGCACCGTTTCGGCGGGCAGGTTGGCGCGCAGCGGCAGTCCGCCCGACCGATAGCCGCGACTGTAGGTGCCGTAAAGCATCACGTCGTCGACTGGCCGCCAGGACAATGTGGCAAGCCAGGTGGGGGCGCGGAAATCCACGGTGCTTTGGCGAACGCAGGGATCGAGCCGCTGGGCGCCAGGGCTCGTGACGGGCACGTTGGTCGCGACGAGGCGACACTGGCTGTTAAGCTTGTTGAACGCAAAGAGCGACCGCTCGTCCCAAGTGTAGCGCCCGCCCAAGGTGAGCGTGAGCGTCGGCGAGACCTTCCAGTCGCCTTGTGCGAACAGCGAGGTGCTGCTGTTGTCGCCAAGGCCGTCGTTGATTCGTGTGCCGAACAACACGGAGCTCTGCGTGTCGCGTCCACGTTCGTTGAACCAATATGCGCCGGTGATGAAATCGATAGACGGCCCGATCTTGCCGAGAACCTGAAACTCTTCGGTCCACTGATTAGACGAGAAGTCATTGCGCGATTCGAAAAGCGTTACTGCCGACGCATCAAAATCGAAGCTGCCGAACGTTTTGACGTCCCGATACCCGAAGATATTTTTCAGCGTCACGTCGCCCAGTCGGAGCGTGCTGGTATTCGACACGCTGAAGCTGTCGATCTTTACCAGCGGTTGCAGGTTGTTCGAGATCGTCCGGTCGCCCCGGCGCTGCGAGGCGTCGAAGTCGGCCTGATAGCCGGGGAAAGTCGCCGCGGCACTGCCAGGGCGCAGCGCATACGGGAAAAAGCCAAGCCCGGCGTCGTCTTCGTGGAAATAGGTTCCGATCGTCAGGGACGAGAAGCGGTCATCCGGCTGCCAGAGGAGCGATGCGCGCCCACTTTCGGTGCGTTGCGAATCCACCTTTTGCCCGGTCGCGACATTGTCGAAATAGCCGGTGCGTCGCGTGATGTTGCCCGCGACGCGGATCGCGAGTGTCGAGGACAGCGGCAGATTGGCGACACCCGTCAGCGCGTGCTGTCCATAGTCGCCGACCATGACCGACAGGGAGCCGCCCGGTTCAAATTCGGGTTTCGCGGGTGTGATGAGGACGGCGCCACCGGTCGTATTGCGCCCGAAAAGCGTACCCTGCGGTCCCTTCAGCACCTGTACCGAAGCGATATCGTACAGCGACGTGTTGGTGCCTTGCGGCCGTTGCTGGACGATGTCAGCGAAGTAGATCCCAACCGAGGGATCCTGCGAAATGATTGATTCGAGCTGACGTTGCGACCGGATCGTATAGCCTGGCGAAGCGGCGCCGAAGGGCGTCGGCGAGACGACGAGCGCGGGAACCGTGAAGCGCAATCCTTCAACGTTCGTGATCGCACGCGACTGTAGCGCGTCGCCGCTCACAGCCGAAATCGCCACGGGCACATCCTGCAACCGCTCTTCGCGCCGGCGGGCCGTGACGACGATCTCGCCGTTCCCGCTCTGGTCCGCCCTCGATTGGGCGGGCTCGTCGGCCTGTCCGGACGGGGGAAGGGGCCGGTCCGCCGCCTGCGCCTGGACTGCGATCGGTGGCAGACATGCCAGCGCGGACAACGACGCGAATAGCGCGACGCGCTTCATGATTTTCCCCTTCGGACCATATTCGGTCTTGTTTGGCGAGCAGCATGTCGGTTCGTTCGCGGCGAGTCGATCGGCAGGCGTCGATATCGCGTTGCCGATGCGGTGGATCGCAGCAGCGATATGGCGGGTCGCCCCTCCCACGTCGTCCTTTGCCGATGCTACGAGATCCGAGTACGAATGGAGCGAAGGACCGCGATGTCGATCGACGTGAAGGTGGAGGGCGGCGTTGCCGCCGTCACGATTAGCCGACCCGAGCGAAAGAACGCGATCACTATGGCGATGCGCGGCGAGTTCCAGGCCGTGTTCCAGCGGCTTCAGGACGACGACGAGGTACGCGCCATCATCCTGACCGGCGCGGGTGGTGATTTCGCTGCCGGAGCGGACGTGGGCGAGATGGGCACCGGCGGCGTGCGCGGCAACATGGTCAAGGCGCGCACGCTCCATCGGATGGTGCGCAGCGTGGCGCATACCCAAAAGCCGGTGATCGCGGCGGTCGAGGGGGTGTGCATCGGCGTCGCCTTCGCGCTGGCGCTGGCCTGCGACTTCGTGATCGCGGCAGAGAATGCGCGCTTCCAGTTCGCATTCCGGCATATCGGCCTCGCCATGGACGGCGCGGCGGGCTGGCTGCTCGAGCGGCACGTCGGCGTGATGCGCGCAAAGGAGATCGCCTATTCCGGCCGCTTCGTAAGCGGCAGCGAGGCGGCGACGCTCGGCTTCGCGCTGGAAGCGGTGGCGCCCGGCGGCACGCTGTCGCGCGCACGCGAGATGGCGGACAGCTTCGCCACCGCGCCGACGCTCGCGCTGTCGCAGATCAAGCGCCAATTCTCGAACGCCCCCGGACAGTCGCTCGACGATGCGCTCGAATTCGAAGCGGCGGTGCAGGCGCTGATGACGTGGACCGATGATTTCCGCGAGGGAACCACCGCGTTCAAGGAAAAGCGCAAGCCAGAGTATCGAGGCGCATGATGCCGATACAACCCGACCACGACTATCACGCGCATCTGGCTGCCGGTCGCTTCATGTTGCCCGCCGATGCCGACGGCGTCGCCTTCTATCCGCCGCGGGCCGTGGTGCCCGGCACAGCCGCCGACACCGTACGCTGGATCGCGGCTTCTGGACGTGGCGTCGTGTATTCGTCGACGACGATCCACAAACGGGCGCCGGAGCCGAGCTACAATGTCGCGCTGATCGATCTGGCGGAGGGGCCGCGGATGATGAGCCGGGTGGAGGGCATCGATCCGAACGATGTCCGCATCGGCATGGCCGTCGTCGCCCGCATCGTGACGCGTGACGACAGCGAGCCCTTCGTCGTATTCGAGCCGGAGACTGCCGCATGAGCCCGTTTCCACGCGGCCGGAGCGCGATCGTCGGCACGGGCACCTTCGGCACGGTCCGCGCGCCGGGCTATTCGGCGTCGGACCTCGCCGCCGTCGCCGTCCACCGGGCGCTCGACGAGGCGGGGCTGGCACTGTCCGATGTCGACGGACTGTTCTTTTGCCACGGC
>CAJYRU010000037.1 GCA_913777295.1 uncultured Sphingomonas sp.
GGGACGGCGGATCAGCGTGGCGATGGCGATCGGATTGGCCACCCACATCAGCTCGGCACCCCCGAACCAGTGTTCGGCGCACAGCATGACGACGGCGAGGGCATAGATCAGCACGCCATAGCCGACCATCAAGGCCGCCAGCATCAGCGCCGGCCGACGTCGAGAGGAGGAAATGGTCCAGGCCTGCCGACGCGACGCCATGGCGTCGGATGTTCCCGATTCGCCGGCCATGCGCAATGCCATTTCCGACCGATCGGGGTTGATAGACATGCCGTCGCGAGGCGAGGCGCTAAACGCCGGCGTGGGCTGCGGCGTCCGGTGCCGCAGCCTGGCCGCTGCCTGCCCAGCGCCCCGCCAGCAGACGTCCGACCAGCGCCGGCAATCCGGGTGGCAGGAACAACCAGTCGCGGATCGCCGGGCCGCGATCGGCACCGATCGCCCGCTTGTACCCGCTGTCGCCCGCCCCCCAGTCGACCCGCGTCATCCCGTCCTCCAGCGCGCGGACGAGGTTACGATAATAGAGCAGCCGTCCGGGCGAATGCTTGGCGAACCGGATGTCGTAGCTGTTGGCGATCGCATATTTCAGCGTGCCGGCGTTCAGGTCGAACGAGAATGCGGCCGGTTGCCCGTCGATCCGCAGCAGCGCGGCCCACAGCATGTCGGCAAGAACGGGGTCTTCCGCCGCCTTGCGCCAGAAATCGCCATGGCCGCCCGCGGTGAACTTCGCATCGCTGCCATCGGTCCGCTCCGCGATCCAGCTCGCATTCTCGACCACCGCCAGCGAATCGAACGCATCGGGCGTCCAGTCGCGCCCGGAGAGAAACGACCAGTCCGGCGTGCCGTGGGTCGCCAGATGCTTTTCGTTGAACCGGTTCTTGCGCAGCGTCGAATTGCGCGGCCACGGTCCTTCCGCCTGCGACGCCACCATGTCGAGCAGATAGCTGTCGGCAATGAAGCGCGGCAGGACGCGCCAGCCCGCGGCCGTGGCGGCGGCTTGCATTCCTTCCAGCAGGGGGTCACCATCATAGACGGGACCGATCCGGACACCGCGCGCCTCCCGCCGGATGCCGTCGAGCAGCGCGGTGAAGTCGGCGGGCTGCGCGTCCTGCGCCACCGGGCCGCTGCGAAACGGCCAATAGCATCCTGGCACCTGCCGCAGGCCCAGCATCGCCGGCCCCAATCCGACCAGCGGCAACGCGACGACCGGGCGACCGTCGCGTTCGACCATCACGGTCCGCGCCGTGCCGCCATAGCTGTCGATGGCAGCCACAAACCATTGGCGACGCAGGAACCGGTGCGTCTCCGCCGCCACGACGGCGACCGCATCGACGACGTCGGCAATGCCGTCGACGATGCGAACGGCAGGTGCGCGGACGAGGGGAGCGACGGTGACGGGAGGGGACAACATGAATGTGCATTGCCACGAACCTCTTACGATCCGGTAGCCGTAACATCGCGCAATTTGGACGATCGGACGGACGCCGCCGCCTTGCCCCCGTCCGGCGGGCGGGGCATATCGACCGGGTGGAATTCGAACCTGTCCTGTCGACCGTCGCCAAGACGATCCAGACCGCGATCGCGCCGGTCTTCCTGCTGGCCGGGATCGGGGCGATCCTGAACGTCATGGTCGGTCGCCTCGCCCGGATCGTCGACCGGGCGCGGGACCTGGAAAAACTGCATCCCAGCTCGACCGGCCCCGAACATGCGCGCCATGTCTTCGAACTGCGGCTGCTCGACCGGCGGATCCGCATCATCAACAATGCGGTGTTCCTCGTCGTGCTGTCGGCGGTCGCCAACTGCAGTGTCGTCGCGATGCTGTTCATCGCCGAACTGCTCGACCTGGGGCTGGGCAAGGCGGTCGCGATCAGCTTCGTCCTGTCGATGCTGCTGCTGATCGGCGGGCTGGTGTGGTTCCTGTTCGAGGTGCGGCTATCGGTCCATGCGATCCGGGTACGTGCCGAATTGCTGGAACGCGAGCGGGCATGACCCCGCGCCGCGAACGTACGCTGTTGCAGGCGGCGGTCGCGCTGGTCTGTATCGTGCCGTTCGGCGCGTCGCTGGCCGGCATCCTTCATGGTGCGGCGTGGCTGCAGCCGGCGCCCGCAACCGACATGGACAGCCATTTCCGCTATCTGTCGGGTCTCTTCCTCGGCATGGCGCTCGGCTTTGCCAGCTGCATCCCCGGCATCGACCGCAAGAGCGGCCGGTTCCGCCTGCTGGGGATGATGGTCGTCATCGGCGGCTTCGCGCGGCTATGGTCGCTGGCGACGATCGGCACCCCGTCGACCGGACAGCTGACCGGGCTGTGCATCGAACTGATCGTCGTACCGCTGCTGCTCGCATGGCAGACGCGGGTCGCGGCACGATGCAGGACCGACGACCGGGGCACGCGCCGCAGCTGAATTGGTTCCGGCCGACCGGCGAGTCCATGGCTTCAAATTTTTCTGTGTTCGCCGAATGTTCGCTTGCATTTTGCGAACCCGGCCTTTCCCGCCGCGTCGCGCCCGATCCGGTCCGGCACCAGCCCTTTCGGGCGATCAGGGGATGGATTTAGCGACTTGCGCGCCGGCGCGTTTCCTACAATTAGTAGCGCCCGACGCGGGTGACGCCCCACAATTAGTGTGCGGCCCGCTTTCCCCGGCCTGACGCCCCCGGATACGAAATCCGGTGGAACGGGCTGGCGGACAGGACGGAATTGACAGGGGCAATGCCCCGTACCAGAACACATGAGGAACGGGACGATGACCTTTCAGGATAGTCAGGATGCCCAGATGAACGAGCTGCAATTCGCCGATCCCGCGCCCGCCGCGACGCCCCCGGAGCGGACCAGCCACACGGTCGACGCGCTGCTGCACGCGGTCGAGGTCGACCATTCGCGCGACGCGCTGCTGACCGATTTCGGCAAGGATACGCTGAAGGACCGCTACCTCCTTCCCGGCGAATCGTACCAGGACCTGTTCGTGCGCGTGGCGTCGGCCTATGCCGATGATGCGGCGCACGCGCAGCGGCTGTACGACTATATCTCGAAACTGTGGTTCATGCCCGCGACGCCGGTCCTGTCGAACGGCGGCACCGGGCGCGGCCTGCCGATCAGCTGCTATCTCAACTCGGTCCCCGACAGCCTGGAAGGCATCGTCGAGACGTGGAACGAGAATGTGTGGCTGGCGTCGCGCGGCGGCGGCATCGGCACCTATTGGGGCAGCGTGCGCGGCATCGGCGAGCCGGTCGGCCTGAACGGCAAGACCAGCGGCATCATCCCGTTCGTCCGCGTCATGGATTCGCTGACGCTCGCCATTTCGCAGGGGTCGCTGCGCCGCGGGTCGGCCGCCTGTTACCTCGACATCAGCCATCCGGAGATCGAGGAGTTCCTCGAAATCCGCAAGCCCTCGGGCGACTTCAACCGCAAGGCGCTGAACCTGCACCACGGCGTGCTGATCCCCGACGCGTTCATGGAAGCGGTGCGCGACGGCGCCGAATGGGAGCTGAAAAGCCCCAAGGACGGATCGGTCCGCGGCAAGGTCGACGCGCGATCGCTGTTCCAGAAGCTGGTCGAGACCCGCCTGGCGACCGGCGAGCCGTACATCGTGTTCAGCGACCATGTGAACAACACGATGCCCAAGCATCATCGTGATCTGGGCCTGAAGGTTTCCACGTCGAACCTGTGCAGCGAGATCACGCTGCCGACCGGCAAGGATCACCTCGGCAACGATCGCACCGCCGTGTGCTGCCTGTCGTCGCTGAACCTCGAAACCTGGGACGAATGGAACGGCGACAAGCGCTTCATCGAGGACGTGATGCGCTTCCTCGACAACGTCCTGACCGACTATATCGCGCGTGCGCCCGATGAAATGGCCCGCGCGCGCTATTCGGCGAGCCGTGAGCGGTCGGTCGGCCTGGGCGTCATGGGCTTCCACTCGTTCCTGCAGGCGCGTGGCCTGCCGTTCGAGGGCGCGATGGCGAAGGCGTGGAACCTGAAGATCTTCCGCCACGTCAGCGCGCAGGTGAACGAGGCGTCGATGCAGCTCGCGGGCGAACGCGGCCCCTGCCCCGACGCGGCCGACATGGGCGTGATGGAGCGGTTCAGCTGCAAGATGGCGATCGCGCCGACCGCGTCGATCAGCATCATCTGCGGCGGCACCAGCGCCTGCATCGAACCGATCCC
>CAJYRU010000038.1 GCA_913777295.1 uncultured Sphingomonas sp.
GCCGAGAAGATGCCCGGATCGCCGTTCAGTGCCTCGACGCACAGACCGCTGTCGTCGAGGCGCTGAACGGCGATCCGGGCATCTTCTCGGCGCGCTGGGCCGGGCCGTCGAAGGATTTCGGCGCGGCGATGCAGCTGGTCGAGGACCGGATGCAGGCGACCGGCCCCGACCATAGCCGCGCGGCACATTTCGTCTGCGCGCTGGCACTCGCCTGGCCGGACGGGCACGTCGAATGGTTCGAAGGGCGCGTCGACGGCAAGCTGGTCTGGCCGCCGCGCGGGGAACACGGCTTCGGCTATGACCCGATGTTCGTTCAGGACGGGATGGACCAGAGCTATGGCGAGATCGATCCCGACCACAAACATGCGATCAGCCACCGCGCCGATGCGTTCGCGCAACTGGTGAAGGCGGTGTTCTAAAGACGGAACGCCCACCCGCGTCCGGGCATTGGGCGTTCCGAAAGGAATTGCCCATGTCCGACGCGCTTACCGAAACCCGCCACCGCGAGATCGCGGTCGAACATCTGCTGTTCTGGACGATGCGCTATGTCGAGGAACAGCATCCCGGCCTGCTGGATGCGCTGGAGGCGAGCCTCGACAAGCTCGGCGATCCCACGCCCGGCAGCGACAAGGACGACCAGGCCGTGCGCCATATCGCCGCCAAGATGATCGCCGGCGCGCGCGGATAACGCAGAATCGTTCTTGATACGTTCCCGTAACCATCCTATCCTTGCGGGCGACAACAGGAGGGCAGGATGACGGTGTATGCTACGGTCGGCGCGACGGATCCGGCGCTGTCCCAAGCGTTCTATGATGCGGTACTCGCCACGATCGGCTGGAGCAGCCATGCCCAGTTTCCCGGCTGGCGCGGCTATTCGAAGGGGGGCAGCGGCGAAGGCTTCGTGCTGTGGTGCTGCACCCCGTTCGATGGCGCACCGGCCAGCGCCGGCAATGGCGCGATGATCGGGTTCTTCGTCGACAGCCAGGCGCAAGTGGACGCCTTCCACGCAGCCGCGATGGCGCGTGGCGGTAGCGACGATGGCGCGCCGGGCCTGCGCCCCTATGGTGCGAACTGGTACGCCGCCTATCTGCGCGATCCGGCAGGCAACAAGCTGGCGGTCGTCCACAATCCGTGACGGCGCGCCCCTCCCTCTCGCCGGCAGCGACCGGAACGTCCCGGTCGCGGCGGGTCATGGGGATGGGTGGAATGGTTCGAATCCCGGTATCTCGGCACGCTTGCCATGCGATCACCGGCAGGGCCGATCGACATTCGGCGCCCATCGCGAGTTTTCGTCATTTCCGCGGAGTCAGGAATCCGTAGCCGCCGAGGTTTCAGCCGGATTCATGGCGCTGGTGCGTACGAATGCCCACCTGCGCGGAAGTGACGATGGGGAGGAAGCGGTCGTTCACAAATATGGATGTCGATCGGCCATAGCTCCCCGTCTGCGCCGATCCCGTCGGGGATGACCGGGACGCGATCGCCTCCGGCGCGTCAAAACGCACGCTGGCCGGCATAATTACCGGCGGGGACATAGCGGCAGACGATATAGTCGTCCGTCGCGCTGCTCGCCTCGGCACAGCCGAAGCGTTGGGTCGTGCGCCACATGATCTGGGTATAGTGCCCCACATCCTCGAACCGGCCGGTCCGCGACACCCCCGGCAAGACGCCGGGAACATAGTCGCGCCGCTCCGCGACCCAATGCCCCACCATTTCGGCATAGCGATAGGCGCCGCGCGTGCCGGTCCACAGGTTTTCGCCCTGTTCGGGATTCCCGCGCGGCTGCTGCGAATGTTCGAAACGTCGGCTGGCCGCCAGCATGTCGGCATAGCCCTGCGCATCGCGCGCCAGGGCCGGATCCCACGCCAGCGCCGGCAATCCGGCCTGCGCCCGCGCCGCGCGGTGCCCCGCCTCCATCGCCTGTCGCAGTTGCGCACTCCCGCGCGGCGCGTTCCCGTCGAACGCGCGCGGTTCGACCACGCGTTCGGGCACATGGGCCGGTCCGGCCGAGCAGGCTCCGACCAACAGCGCCGCCATCAGCATTTGTATCGCTCGCATCGCCCCCATATGGGACGGCGATGCAGCCCGACCAAGCGCCCGCTCATGCTCCTCTGGCCCTGTACGTGCATTGGCCGTTCTGCGTGTCGAAATGCCCCTATTGCGACTTCAACAGCCATGTCCGTGACAGCGTGGATCAGGCCGCGTGGCTGCACGCGCTGCTGGCCGACCTGGCGCATGAGGCCACCGCCCTGCCCGGCCGGCGGCTGGCATCAATCTTCTTCGGCGGCGGCACCCCGTCGCTGATGCCGCCCGCGACCGTCGCCGCGATCATCGAGGCGGCCTGCCGCATCTGGCCGCCGACCGGGAATATCGAGATCACGCTGGAGGCGAACCCGTCGTCGGTAGAGGCCGCGCGCTTTGCCGACATCGCCGCCGCCGGCGTCAACCGAGTCTCGCTGGGCATACAGGCGCTGCACGACGACGCCCTCGCCTTCCTCGAACGCGCGCATGGCGTGGACGAGGCGCTGGCCGCGCTCGACGTCGCGCAACGCCATTTCGCGCGGGTCAGCTTCGACCTGATCTATGCCCGGCCTGGCCAGTCGCTTGCCGGATGGGAGGCGGAACTGACCCGCGCGCTGTCGTTCGGTACCGAGCATCTGTCGCTCTATCAGCTCACCATCGAACCGGGCACGCGCTTCGCGACGCTGGCGGCAAAGGGGCAGCTGACCCTGCCCGATGCCGACCTGTCCGCCGACCTGTTCGAAACGACGCAGGCGCTGACCCGCGCCGTCGGCCTGCCGCTGTACGAGGTGTCGAACCACGCCCGGCCGGGGGCGGAGAGCCGCCACAACCTGACCTATTGGCGCTATCGCGACTATGCCGGGATCGGTCCGGGCGCGCATGGGCGGCGCGGCGGGCTGGCGACGGTGCGCCGCAAGAAACCCGAAAACTGGATCGCCGCGGTCGAACGCAACGGCCACGGCATCGAACGCGAGGATGCGCTAACCCCCGACGAGCGCGTGACCGAGGCGCTGGTGATGGGTCTCAGGATGCGCGAGGGCGTCGACCTCGCCCGCATCGCGACGCTGGGCGCACGGCCGATCGATGCGGTTGTGCGCGCGGACGCGGTATCGCTGCTGATGCGGCAGGGCCTGTTGCTGCGGGAAGGGGACCGGCTGGCACTGACCCCGGCGGGCATTCCGGTGCTGGACGCGGTGCTGCGCGAGATCGCGATCTGATCCCCTTGCCCCTTTGCCGGTGAGTGCGCACAACCGCGCATCACCAGTGAAAGGGCGATCCATGCCGACCATTACCCGCCGCTCCGCCATCGCCGGCCTTGCCGCCGCGACCGCGACCGCCCGCCTGCCCGCCCAGCCCCGCGCGGTGTCCACGCTCCGCATCGCTTCGACCTGGGACTTTGGCGCTGCGGCCAATGACACGGCGGTCGCCCGTTTCCGCGCCGGCGGCAGCCTGATCGACGCGCTGGAGGCGGGCGCCATGGTGCCGGAGGCGGATCTGTCGAACCACTCGGTCGGCAAGGGCGGCTATCCCGACCGCGACGGCCGGGTGACGCTCGACGCGGTCATCATGGACGACAAGGGCCATGTCGGCGCGGTCGCCGCGCTGGAGGACATCGCCCACCCGATTTCGGTCGCGCGCGCGGTCATGGAGCGTACGCCGCATACCTTCCTGGTCGGCGACGGCGCACGCCAGTTCGCGCTGGAATCGGGCTTCAAGCCGGAAAGGCTGCTGACGCCGGAGGCCGAGGCCGAATGGCGCAAATGGCTGAAGACCGCGAAATACGCCCCCGTCGCCAATAGCGAGAATGCGCGCGCACCGCTGGGCGGACCGCTCGACCATGACACGATCGGCATGATCGCCCGTGCCCCCGGCGGCGAACTGGCCGGTGCCTGCACCACGTCGGGCATGGCGTTCAAGCTGCACGGCCGCGTCGGCGATTCACCGCAGGTCGGCAGCGGCCTGTTCGTCGAAGCAGGCGTCGGCGCCGCCACCGCCACCGGTCTGGGCGAGGAAGTGACCCGCATCGCCGGCACCGCCCGTGTCGTATCGTCGCTGCGCGCGGGCATCACACCGATGAACGCCTGCCGTGAGGCGGTCGAACATATCGCGAAACTGAGGGGCAAGGCGCTCGACGGGGTACAGGTCGGCTTCCTCGCGATGGACCGGATGGGACAGGTCGGCGCCTTCGCGATCCTGCCGGGCTTTACCTATGCCGTCACCGGCGACGATGGCCGCAGCACGATCGTCAAATCCGCCAGCCTGCGCAGCGCCTGACACAAAACGGCCCGCCCCCGGTTGGGGAGCGGGCCTGATCCGTCGAGCAGGGCCGATCGTCAGAAGTTGATCGACACCCCGACCGCGACCTGCCGCCCGAGCGAGTCGTAACGCTGCGGGATGGTGTTGTTGCGCGCCAGCGACACGTTGTACGAATTGGGCAGGATCGGCGGCAACCGGTCGAGCAGGTTGTTCGCCGACAGCCGGAACGTGTAGTTCCGCGCGACCGCAAAGACGAACGCCACGTCGAAATAATCCTGCGGATCGATGCGATAGAAGGTCTTGCGCGCATTCGCCGGCGTGCCGCCCAGATCGGAATCGCCCGAATTGCTGGCATTGGTCAGCGACCCGACATGGCGCCAGTTGAACGAGATCGAAGCGACCTTGTCCGGCGTGGTATAGGTCGTGCGCAGGCCATGGACCCATTTCGGAATCAGCTGGCCACAGCCATTGGCATAATAGCCGGTGCAGTCGCGCAGCGGCAGGATCGGCGAATCCTGGCCCCCCGCCAGCGTGGTCAGCGTGCCGTTGAAGATCCAGTCGAACGTACCGACGCCGTCGATCGGCAGGGCATATTGCCCCTGGAAGTCCCAGCCATGCGCCTTCGTCTTGAACGCGTTGGTCGTGCCCTGCTGGATATAGCCGGTCGCCGGATTGCTGGCGGGGGCGTTGTAGAGGATGCCGGTCGTCGGATCGCGCACGATCTTCGAACAGAAATAGGAATCCCCGCCGCTCGTCCGGCAGCCATCCTGATAATAGCTGTAATCGTTGTAGCCGATCGAATCCTGAATATCGATCAGGAACCGGTCGACCGAGAAGACCAGCCCCGGCGCAAAGCGCGGCTTCATCACCAGGCCGAAGGTATAGGTATTGGCGGTTTCCGGATCGACCGTGAACCCGCCGGTGCGAACGGTACACTGGCTGTCCGGGCAGGACAGGGTGCGGCTGCCATAAAGCGCGTCGGACAGGCCGGTCGCGCGGCATACCTCGATCGATGCGATCGGGGCGTCGTACACGGTGATGCGGCGCGTGCCGGTCGGATCGGTCGGATCGACGATCTGGCGCGGCGTGCTGGCGCAGAAGTCGTTCTGCGATCCGCCCTGGCGGCCGTAATTATTCTGCGTCGCCTGGCGGATTTCGAACACGGTCGGCGCGCGCTGCGCCTTGTTGTACGACAGGCGGAACGTCAGGTCCTCGACCGGCGCCCACAGCCCTTCCAGCTTGTAGGTGCTGAAGGTGTCCGGGTTGGTGTCGTATTTCGACACGCGATAGCCGGCATTGACCTGCAACAGGTGCGTCCATGGCTGCTTCTGGATCAGCGGAACCTGGATTTCGGCGTTGGCTTCCTTGACGCTCTGGCGCAGCTGGAAATCGTCGCCGCCATTTTCCTCGCGATAGGCGGCATTGGCAGTGCCGATATAGCGGTCCTTGCGATATTCCCCGCCGATCGCCAGCGCGATCCCCTGTTCGGCCAGCGGGCTGGTGATGCCGTATTTGCCCAGGTCGCCGCTGACGTTCGCGACGACATCGTACAGCAGGCCGATGCCGGTCGACGTGCCGTTGCGGCCCGCGAACAGGTAATCGGCCAGCGCCTGGTTGTTGTTGTTCGCACTGAACGCATCGAACGGCACGCAGGCGGTATCGACGCCCGACACCTTCGACGCGCAGGTCGGCGTACCGTTGACGTTCACGACGTTGAGCGACCGGTTCACCCGGTCGAACGTCGGGAACGGGCCGAAGCTCGTGTCCATCTGGTTGCGGGCATAGACGCCGGCGACGTCGTAATGCCACGCTTCAGCGAAGTCGCCGCGCACACCCGCAACCCCGCGGAAGGCGCTGTTGACATAGGTATCCTTGACGAACGGCAGCGCGTTGAAGCGATAGCGCACGTCGAGCGGGATCAGCGTGCCGGTGCCCGCCGCGTTGCCGCAGATCGACGTCGCCTGCGACGCCGACAGGAACGGGTTGTTGCAGTTCACCTGATACGGCGTGCCGCCATAGGCGCTGAACGCGAACACGCGCGCCGGGAAGCGGTTGGACGATTCATCGCGGAACCAGATGCCCGAACCATAGAATTCCAGCGCATCGGCCAGCTTCAACGTTACGAAGCCGCCGGCGTTCACCCGCTCGTTCTCGCGCTGGTACGAATAGCCGTCATACGGGTTGGCCTGCGTGCCCGGGCCGAACGACGTGAAGGTGCGGGTGCCGTTCGGGTTGTTGACGAACACCGACCCGTTGTTGGGGCCACCGCGCGGCGAGATATAGCCGCTGGGGACATAGGTCGACACCTGGCAGCTCAGCACGCCGTCCTTGCTCGCCTCGTTCAGCTGGCACGGCGACGACGACCGCGCATCGAACGGGACAAGGTCGCCCTTGCGATAATTGACGAAGCCGGTGACGTTCAGCGCCCCGTCGAACAGGTTCTTGCCCGCCGCCAGCGACAGGTCGACGCGCCCGCCATCGTTGGTCAGGCCGCGCGGCGACGAAAAGCCGGCGGCGCGCGCCAGCGGGCTGACGATGGTGTCGCGGTTCTGGTGGTTATAGAAGTTGTAGTTGGCGTTGATGCTGACGCCGTCGAGGTCCTTCTTCAGGATGAAGTTCACCACGCCCGCGACCGCGTCCGATCCATAGACCGACGACGCGCCGCCCGACAGCACGTCGATCCGTTCGATCAGCGCGGTCGGGATCATGTTGGCATCGACGCCGTTCATCGTGCCGAGGCGCAGGCCGTCGACCAGCGTCAGCGTGCGTTCGAAGCCGAGGTTGCGCAGCTTGATCCGCTGGCGTCCGTCCGAATCCTGATAGTTCTGCTGGCTGTCCGGCGCGATCTGCGGCAGGCGGTTCAGCACTTCCTCGACATTGACCGCGGCCTGGAGCCGTACTTCCTCCGACGTCACCGACTGGATCGGGGCGGCCGACGTTACGTTCGGGCGGCGGATGCGCGTGCCGGTGACGACGATGGCTTCGTCGGTATCCGACGCAGTGGTGGCGGCCGGTTCCCCACTGGGCGTCGGCGCATCCGCCGGGATGCCGGTCTGCGCCTGGGCAGTACCGGCCAGCATGGTTGCCAGACACGACGTGGTCAGCAGCTTGGCGATCGATTTCATGGATGTCCCCCTGTTGGCGCCGCGCGGGGCCGGGGTCCGATGATTCGTCGGAATGCGGGGACGAAGGGCGACCCTGTCCGCCCTTCCTGCCCCCGATCCGGATCGGACCACCTGCGCCGGTTCACGCGGATCATTTCACCTGTGAGACACTCTTCCGCCAGCGCGCATGGCCGTCAATATCGCATGAAACCGGTTTTCATCCCTGCAACCATTATTGCCCCTAGTGCGCTATTTGAGCAACACACCGGGAACGTTCTTAAACCAGCAGATGGACCGTCGTCGGCGTGATCTGCGCCATCGCCCGCACCCCCGGCAGCGTCGTTCCGTCCAGCGAACGCGGGTCGCGCAGTTCGACGCGAATGCGCCCGGCCAGCGTCCGCGCCTGCACGATCGCGCCCACTCCACCGAGTGCCGCGACCAGTTCCGGGGACAGATCGGCCGCGTCACCGGCGGGGTCCGCCGAAGGCGCTGCGACGGCGGCCATCGGCGCGCCGGCACCGGCCGCGCGGATTTCCTCCGCCACCTGATCGGCGATCGGGCCGACGATGACCTGTACCGCGCGATCCGATGGCCGGATGACCCCCATCGCGCCCAGTGCCTTCAGCGCCGCTTCGTCGACCAGCGCCTGATCGGCCACCACCAGCCGCAACCGCGTGGTGCAGGCACCGATGCTGGCGAGGTTCGCGCTGCCGCCCAGCGCCGCGAGGAACGCCCGCCCCCGCTCGCCCGCCTCGACCGGGGCGCCGCCCATCGGTGCGACACTGGCGTCGCGGCCCGGCGTCTTCAGGTCCAACCGCACGATGAAGAAGCGGAACACCCCGTAATAGACCGCGAAATAGACGAGGCCGATCGGGAGCAGCAGCAGCGGCCGGGTCGCCTTGCCATAGTTCAGCACATAGTCGAACAGCCCGGCCGAAAAGCCGAAGCCCAGCCGCACGCCCAGCGCATCCATCACCGCCATCGACAGGCCGGTCAGCACGGCATGGATCGCGTAGAGGACGGGGGCGAGGAACATGAACGAGAATTCGATCGGTTCGGTAACGCCGGTCAGGAAGCTGGTCAGCGCAAGGCTGAGCAACATGCCGCCCACCGCCTTGCGTCGGTCGGGCAGGGCCGAACGATACATGGCAAGGCACGCGGCGGGCAGGCCGAACATCATCACGGGGAAGAACCCGGCCATGAACGCCCCGGCATGGGGATCGCCGGCAAAGAAGCGCCGCAGATCGCCGGTCGTGCCATTGAAATCGCCCAGCACGAACCATGCGACATTGTTCAGGATATGGTGCAGCCCGGTCACCAGCAGCAGCCGGTTGAGCAGGCCGAAGCCGAACAGCCCGAAGCTGCCCGATGCGACCAGCGCGCGGCTGGTCAGGTCGAGCGCGGTGCTGATCCCGGCAAAGCTCAGCCCCAGCAGCATCGCGAGCGCGACGCCGGCCAGCCCGCTGACGATCGGCACGAAGCGCCGCCCGCCGAAGAAGGCGAGATATTCCGGCACCTTGATCGTCGCGAACCGGTTGTAGAAACTGCCGCCGATCAGGCCGGATATGATGCCGATCGGCACGTCGAGCTTGGCGAAGGCCTTTGCCTTCCACGCGGCGGACAGGGTGGCCGCTGTGGCCTCGTTGAAGCCCTGCGTCACGTCGGCCGGGACGGTCAGGAATACAGGGCCGCCATTCTTGACGACCAGATAGCAGACGACGCCCGCCAGGCACGCCGCGCCGTTGCCGTCACGCGCGATGCCGCAGGCGACACCGATCGCGAACAACAGACCCAGATTGTTGAACAGCGCATCGCCCGCCGCCGCGAGCAGGCCGATGTCGAGCAGGTCGGGCTGGCCCAGCCGCAACAACAGCCCTGCCACCGGCAGGACCGCGATCGGCAGCATCAGCGCGCGGCCGATCGGTTGCAGCGCTTCGACGATCGACTTCATGCCGCAACCTCCTGCAGAAATTCACGAGCCAGCGCGCGGACCTCACGCGCCGACGATGCCGCCAGCGTACGGATGGCGAGCGTGTGGCACGCGCTGGCATCCAGCCGGCGGACCAGCGCCTTCAATTCGGGAACGAACCGGGGCGCGGCCGACAATTCGGTGACGCCAAGGCCGATCAGCAACGGGATCGCCAGCCGGTCGGACGCCAGCCCGCCGCACACGCCGACCCAGCGGCCATGGCGCCGGGCGCCCTCGGTGGTATGCGCGATCAGCTGCAGCACCGCCGGGTGCAGCCCGTCGACGCCGCCGGCGACCGCCGGATTGCCGCGGTCCATCGCCAGCGCATATTGCGTCAGGTCGTTGGTCCCGATCGACAGGAAATCGGCATGGGCCGCCAGCGTCGCCGATGTGACCGCCGCCGCCGGGGTTTCGACCATGATGCCGACCTCGACCCGATCGGTGATGCCCAATTCGCCACGCAGCCGGTCGACGACCGCGCGCACGGCGGTGATTTCATCGACGCTGGCGACCATCGGCACCATGATCCGGCACTGTCCGACCGGCTGCACCGACAGGATGCCGCGCAGCTGTGCCTCGAGGATGTCGGGCATGGCCAGCGCAACGCGAATGCCGCGCAGGCCCAGCGCCGGATTCTCCTCCGGCGCGATCGGCAGATAGGAGGCCGGCTTGTCGCCGCCGACGTCGAGCAGCCGCACGATCAGCGGCCGCCCCTCCAGCGTGGCGGCGATGTTGCCATAGAGCGCGGCCTGTTCGGCGGCGTCGGGGGCGGTATCGCGCTCGAGAAACAGGAATTCGGTGCGCAGCAGCCCCGATCCCTCCGCGCCGTTCGCCATGGCGACGACCGCATCCTCGACCGATCCCAGATTGGCGAACGCCTCGATCCGGATGCCATCGGTGGTGACGCAATGTTCGGCGGCCTGTGCCAGCGCGGCGGCCTGATCGGCGGCGCGGCGCTCCAGCTGCACCCGTGCGGCGGCCAGCGCCGCTTCGTCCGGCGCGACATGGATCACGCCGTTATCGGCGTCGACGATCAGGGTCGTACCGTCCTCCACCCCGGTCAGCGGCGCGCCGACCGCGACCAGCGCCGGCAGGCCCATCGTCGCGGCGAGGATCGCGACATGCGAGGTCGGCCCGCCGCGCTCGACCAGCAGGCCCGCAACGCACGCCGGATCCAGTGCCATCACCTGCGACGGCAACAGGTCGTCGGCAAGCAGGATCGTGCCCGGTGCAAAGGTCATCGCGTCGTCCGCCGCACCGGTCAGTTCGCGCAACACCTGCCGTTCGAGGTCGAGCAGATCGTCGGCGCGCTCGGCCAGCCGCGCATCGCCCAGCGACCGCAGCGTATCGGCCTGCGCCCGCGTCGCCTGTCGCCAGGCATGGCCGGCATCGCGACCGGCGGCGACGTCGCGGTCGGCCACTTCGCGCAATTCGGGATCATCGAGGAAGGCGATATGCGCCGCGCGGATCGCCGCGCCCGCGCCGCCGCCGCCCTGCGACACCAGCCGGTCACGCACCGCCGCCAGCGCGCTGTCGAGCCGCGCCGCTTCGACGCCCGCGCCCTGCCCGTCGACCGGTACGGGAATGTCGGCGACGCGCAGCCAGCGGGCGGTACCGATCGCGAAACCGGGCGCCGCCAGCGTACCCGCCAATTGCCCGTCGGGCAGTGCGACCGGCTGTGCCGGCGCCGGCGCGACGATCGGCGCGGCCGGGGCATGGGCGACACCCTCGCCCATGCCGCCCTCGATCAGCTCGACCAGCGCGGTCACCGCCTGCGCCGCATCGGGACCGCTGGCGATGACGCTGACCGTATCGCCGAAGCGGATGCCGAGGCCGAGCAGCCCGACCGCGCCCGACGTCTTCGCCTCCGCCCCGCCCTTCGACAGCCAGCAGGTGGCGTCGAAGCCGCGCGCGACCTCGCCGATGCGCGCCGCCGGACGGGCATGGATGCCGTGCGCCAACGGCACGCGGACATCGGCGACGATCCGCTCGCCCGATGCGCCCTGCGTGTCGATCACCACCGCGCCAAGCGGCTCCAGCGTCAGCAGCGGATCGCCGACCGCGACCACGCGCCCGCCCGACCGGTCGGCGATGCGGAAATGCTCGCCATTGGTGACGATGACCGGCGTCATCAGCGAAGGTGCTGCCTGTACCAGCGCGTCGAGATCGAAGTCGATCAGCGGCTGGCCGCGCGTCACCATGTCGCCCACCGCGACCTTCGCGACAAAGCCGTTGCCGCCCAGCTGCACCGTGTCGATGCCGATATGCATCAGCAGCTCAACCCCGCCCTCGCCGCGCAGAGTGATGGCATGGCCCCCGGCGTGCAGCGTCAGCACCTGTCCGTCACACGGCGCGTGCAGCGTGGTGCCGAGCGGATCGATCGCCGCACCGTCGCCCAGCATTCTTGCCGCGAACACCGCATCGGGCACGTCGTCGAGTGCGGCAGCCCAGCCGTGAAGCGGCGCCGTCAGCTGGATGGCGGTCATCTATGCCCCCTTGGATAAGTTGGCCCGGCCGCGCCCCGTGGCACCGGTCGGGCCGGATCTGTCAGACGATGCGGTTGCCCGCGATCCATGTGCCGCGCACGGTCAGGTCGGCGGCGAGCCACACGAAATCGGCGCTGTGGCCGACATCGATGCTGCCCAGCCGGTGCGACAGGCGCAGGAACGCGGCCGGGTTGGCCGATGCCATCGCCACCGCATCCTCGAACGCGACACCCAGCTCGACCGTGTTGCGGACGGCCGTCGCCATGTCGAGGTCGCAGCCGGCCAAGGTGCCGTTGTTGTCGACGCACACGCCGTTCTCGACATGGATCGGCTGGCCGTTCAGCACGAACGTCTTGGTCGCCGCGCCGACGGTCGGCATCGCGTCGGTCACCAGCATGAACCGATCGACCGGCCGCGACTTCAGCGCCACGCGGATCGCCGCCGGGTGGAGATGCGCGCCATCGACGATCAGCCCGGCATAGACGGCCTGGTCCTCCAGCACCGCGCCGACCACGCCCGGCTCGCGGTGCTTGAGCGGCGACATCGCGTTGTAGAGGTGCGTGACGCCGCGCGCACCGGCGTCGATCGCCGCGCGCGCCTGTTCGTACGTCGCGTCGCTATGGCCGATGCTGACGATCACGCCGGCGGCGACCAGCCGCTCGATCGAGGCCACGTCGTTGCGCTCGGGCGCCAGCGTCACCATCACCACGCCCTTGCGTGGGGACGTCAGCAGGTCGATCGCCGCATCGTCCAGCGCGCGGAAATGCTTCGCGTCGTGAATGCCCTTGCGCACCGGGTTCAGGAACGGACCCTCCACATGGATGCCGACCACGCCGGGCACGCCCGCCTCGATCGCCGCATCCACCGCATCGAGGCCGGCGGCGACGATCTCCAGCGAATCGCTGATGAGCGTCGGCAGATAGGCGGTGGTGCCGTACTGCGCATGGGCTGCACCTATCGCGCGGATGCCCTCGACGGTCGGATGGTCGTTGAACAACACCCCCCCGCCGCCATTGACCTGCGTATCGACATAGCCTGGCACCAGCCAGCCGCCGTCGAGGTCGATGACCTGCGCGTCGTCACCGGCATGGAAGTCGGTGATGATGCCGTTTTCGACCCGGAACGCGCAGCTGTCCTGCGTGCAGTGATCGGCGAGGACATGCCCGCCGCGAAAGACGAAACTGCTCATCGGGTTTCCGTGACCTTGCGCAGGTGCGGCGGCTGATCGGGGTTCAGCCCGCGGCGCAGCGACACCGTGTTGACCATGCGATAGAAGCTCTGGATCATCAGGATCGGCTCGATCGCGGGGTGGCTGCGAATGGCGGGCGGATGACTGCCGCCATCGGCGGCATCAGCCAGATGGACCGCCGCGCCGCGCCCGGCAAACTCCGCCGCCGCCGCCCGCACGTCGTCGCCCGCATCGTCGGAGGTGGCGAAGCCCAGCAGCGGAAAGCCGTCGTTGATGATCGCCATCGGCCCGTGGCGGACTTCGGCGCTGCTGAACGCCTCGGCATGGAGCGCCGAGGTTTCCTTCATCTTGAGCGCCGCTTCCTGCGCGACGCCGAAGCTGTAGCCGCGCCCGATCACGAACAGGTTGCGCGCATCCACCAGCGTGTCGGCGACCGGTGTCCAGTCGAGGTCGAACGCCGCCTCCAGCTGCGCGGGCAGGCCGTCGAGTGCGGCGAGCAACTCGGCATCCTGGCTCCAGTGCGCGGCGATGGCGGCGAGGCCGGCGAGCGAGGCGATAAACGACTTGGTGGCCGCAACCGACGTTTCCGCGCCGGCCGACAGCGGCAGCACGGTGTCGGCCAGCGCGGCGAGCGGCGAATCCTCAACATTCACCAGCGCAACGACGCGCGCGCCCGCCGCCTTGTAGCTTTCGACCGTGCGCAGCAGGTCGGGACTACGGCCCGACTGCGACACCGCGATCACCAGCGCGTTCATCCGCTCCATCCGCGTCGCATAGACCGACGCGACCGACGGCGCGGCCGACGCGACCGGCACGCCGCACAGCGTCTCGACCAGATATTTGCCATAGGTCGCGGCATGGTCCGACGACCCGCGTGCGCAGGTGACGACCAGCGCCGGCGGATCGGCGCGCAGCGATTCACCCAATGCCTTCAGCGTGGCGGCGTTGCGCGACAGGAAGCGGGCGACCGATGCAGCCCCTTCCCCGGCCTCGCGGTGCATCGCAGTCGCCTCTGCGGCGGGAGCGGTGGTGGCCGGCAATGGCTCGGCCTGAACGGTGGACGTCATCTACCCCCTCTTGGTCCCGGCCAGCGCCGGATCAGCTTGCGTTCAGTTCGGCGACGACGTCGTAGGCGTCGCCACGATAATAGGATTGGGTGAATTCGACCGTGTCGCCATCGGCCAAGAAGCCACGGCGTTCGATGAACAGCCCGGCATGGCCGACCTCGACGCCCAGCCGCCGCGCCTGTTCGGCGGGAAAGGCCATGGCGCGCAGCCGTTGCAGCGCGCGCACCGGGCGACACCCGGTCACTTCCAGCGCGGCATAGAGCGAATCGCCGACCGCATCGACATTGGGCAGGCAGTGCCCCGCGATCGCCGAATATTCGACCGCCATCGGCACGTCGTCGGCAAAGCGCATCCGCTGGAACCGGTAGACCGGCGTGCCCGGCGACAGGCCCAGCGACATCGATTCCTCAGGCGTCACCAGCCCGGCGGACTTCGCCACCCACGCACTGCTCGGCACCCGCCCGCGCGCGACCATGTCCTCGGAAAAGGACGACAGTTTCGAAAAGCTCTTGTCGACCCGCGCCGCAACGAAGGTGCCCGCGCCCCGACGCCGCACCACCAGCCCTTCGTTCGCCAGCCCCTCGATCGCCTTGCGCACGGTGATGCGCGACACGGCATATTCGGCGGCAAGATCGCGCTCCGGCGGGATGGCGTCATCCTGTTGCAGGATGCGCCGTTCGATCGCGGTGCGCACCAGCTGCTGCAGCTGGACATAGAGCGGTGCATGGGCATCGCCGCGCAATTGCCCGACCCGTTCGGAAAAGCTCCCGCCGGCCGCAAGCGGCGCGACGGCAGGAACGGAAAGGGATGCGGTCGTGGGTGGCACGCGCTTTGGATAGGTATGTTTTTGGTATTAATCAATGCTGATTCGAACGCGGCAAAACCCCCATTTCAGCCGGCATCGCCGCAACGATGATCGGATTGGACTGCATCCACATGCCCCGTTGGCACTAGATTAATCGATTACACATCGCAGACGATATACGGGTATTAGGTAATTATATTTCAATTTATCGACATTTTACACCTAACCGCGGTCAAAATGCCCCATTCCCTGCCCAATTTCTCACCAGTGCAGAATGTTTTCATTTTTATGTAGCTTTTGTGATCGCAATTGGTCACATTGCCCTCGACCAAAACGAGCCTGCATGGTGCCAATGCAGTACCAATGCTGGACGCACGTCGTCTCGCCCGTCGCGGCCACATTCGGGGGGGCGCATTTCGCGCCCGGATATAAGGGGTAGGGGTCCATGGCATTTTCGCGTTTCGCATATCTAGCTTCCACCGCGCTGGTGGCGCTCGCCACGCCGGCGTTCGCACAGGAAGTGCCGGCCGGCACCGCGGCTGAAGACGACACGATCACCGTCACCGGCATCCGCAAGTCGATCGCGGATTCGATCGCGACCAAGCGTGACGCCGGCTCGATCGTCGACGTGATCTCGGCCGAAGACGTCGGCAAGTTCCCCGACGCGAACGTCGCCGACTCGCTGGCCCGCCTGCCCGGCGTGACCGTCGACCGCCAGTTCGGCGAAGGCGAGCAGCTGTCGATCGCGGGCGTCGAGCCGGCGCTCAACCGTCTGACGATCGACGGCCATTCGGTGGCGTCGGCCGACTGGGGCGGTAACCCGTCCGACCGTTCGAGCCGCAGCTTCAACTATTCGCTGCTGTCGCCGGCGATCATCAGCCAGACGATCGTCTACAAGACTCCCGAAGCGCGGTTGCAGGAAGGTGCGATCGGCGCCAGCGTCGACATCGTCACGCGTCGTCCGCTCGACCTGAAGCCCAACACCATCTCGGTCACCGCAGGCGGCGAGTACAACGACCGCGCCAATCGCGGCAGCTTTCGCGGCAACGCGCTGTACAGCTGGCACAATGACGAGGGCACGATCGGCATCCTCGGCGCGATCAACTATGACAAGGAGCAGCTGAGCCGTGCCGGCACCGCCGTCTATTGGTATCGCGACGGATCGGCGCTGTTGGAAAGCTATCCGAAGGACGCCAACGGCAACATCGTCTATACCGGCCCGAACGGCACGGTGGCGAGCGGTGCGACGATCAACGGATCGCTGCCCAATGCCGCGACCATCGCCGCGTTCAGCAAGGCGCGCTACGCCTCGTTCCTGGCGCACGAGTTCTTCAAGCAGGAGCGCCAGCGCATCGGCGGCACGCTCGCGATCCAGGCGAAGCCGACCGACAATCTGACGATCACCGGCACCGCGCTGATCATCCGCGGCAATTACGACAACCTGTCGAACTCCGAATATACCTATGGCTATGAAGGGTCGCGGCTGACCGCGGCGACCTATATCCCGGCGTCGGGCAACTCGCCGGGCATCGTCAATTCGGCGACGTTCGCCGGCATTCCGGCGGGCCAGACCGGCGCGACCGGCCAGCTCGACACCCTGTACCGCCGCACGCGGATCAAGAACGACACGGTGTCGATGCTGATCGACTGGCGTCCGGGCGAGTGGGAAATCACCGGCAACGTCGGTGCGACG
>CAJYRU010000039.1 GCA_913777295.1 uncultured Sphingomonas sp.
GGCGCGCGCCGCATCGCCAGCGGGGAACGACCGCGCATGGGCGACCTGATCCTGACGCCTGCCAATGCGAAGCGCATGGCCGACCGGCTGTCGCACCTGCGCGGGGCGGCGATGAAGCTGGGGCAGATGATCTCGATGGATGCGGGCGACCTGCTGCCGCCCGAACTCGCCACCATCCTCGCCCAGTTGCGCAACCAGGGGCAGACCATGCCCCCGGCACAGCTCGACAAATTGCTGATCGCCGAATGGGGGCCGGACTGGCGCACCAGGCTCGCCAAGTTCGACGCGCGTCCGATCGCCGCCGCCTCGATCGGGCAGGTCCACCGTGCCGAGCTGGCCGATGGCCGGCGCCTCGCGATCAAGGTGCAATATCCCGGCGTCCGCGAAAGCATCGACGCCGATGTCGACAATGTCGCGACGCTGCTGCGCGTATCGAACCTGTTGCCGCGCGAACTGGACCTGAAACCCCTGCTCGCCGAGGCGAAGCGCCAGTTGGCCGACGAAGCCGATTACGCGCGCGAGGCCGACGCCATGCGCCGCTATGCCGATCGGTTGGACGGCGATCCGCGCTATGCCGTGCCGCGCCCGGTCGAGGCGCTGACCACCACCCGCATCCTCGCGATGGACTATATCGACGGCACCCCGATCGAGGGGCTGGCGACCGCACCGCAGGCGACGCGCGACGCGGCGATGACCGCGCTGATCGACCTGGTGCTGCGCGAGTTGTTCGAATTTGCCGAGATGCAGACCGATCCCAATTTCGCGAATTATCGCTGGCAGGCGGATGGCGGGCGCATCGTCCTGCTCGATTTCGGCGCGACGCGGCCCGTGCCGGCGGACACCGCCGATGCGTACCGCCGCCTGATCGCCGCGGGCCTGGCGCACGACCGTGATACCATTCGCGACGTGGCGGTCGAAACCGGCTTCCTGGGCGCGGCGGCGGTGCGCGCGCACCGCGCGGCGGTCGACCGGATCATCGCCGCGATCGACGAGGCGATGGCCCGCCCCGGCCCGTTCGACTTCGGCGACCGCGCCTTCGTGCCGGTGGTGCGCGAAGAGGCAAAGGCCCTCGCCGCCGACCGCGCGACCTGGCACGTGCCGCATGTCGAAACGCTGTTCGTGCAGCGCAAGATCAGCGGCACCGCGCTGCTCGGCGCCCGGCTGAAGGCGCGGGTCGATGTGCGTGGCATGGCGGCGGAAGCGACAGGTCGACGTGTCGACATGTAGAGGGTGTCAATCGATGGCGTCCTGAACAAAATGCTCAAGCAGGTCATACATTTGCCCGGTGTCATAGGTGCCGGTGACCAGCTTTTCGACCCACCGCCCCAGTAGCGGTTCTTCGGGATCATCGTCCGGCACGAACAAGTCGTAGCCGTTGATGGCCAGAAACTCGATCATCGCGGCAGCGGCAGTGCGCTTGTTCCCGTCCAGAAAGCCGTGGTTCTTGGCGATGGCGAAGCAGAGATGGATCGCCAGGGCGAGGATGTCGTCTTCGCCATCGTACAGAAACAGGTTGCGCGGTGCCACGACGGCACTCCGGACCAATCCGTCGTCCTTGTACCCCGCCATGCCGTGCGGGGGGAGCGTCAGTTGAACCGCATGGATGGCATCGACGTCGGCAAACGTCAGCCAGAGCGGTTCAGCGTCCAAGATAGGCCAGGCTGTTCCTGTACCGTTCGTTGATGTCGGCGCGCAGCGCTTCGCGATCGATGTCGGGGCGCGGCTTTGCCTTGAACTTGCGATGCTCCTCGACCGGAGCGCGGTATGCGGTTGCCATCACGGTCTCCCTTCATCGGTGGTGCCCTTGTGTACTATAACGATCGGCATGGCGAAAGGTTGAGGCGCGCAGCGTCGACGCCACTGACAAACCGCTTTCCTACACCGCGCCGCCACGTCACTATCGCTCCGCCCCCATCCGCCCCGCGCCGGGACAGGCCCGGACGCCACCCCTGCGCAAGCCGCGTACGCGTGAACTTCGTGAACTTCGGCCGCGTCCCGCGCCCTCTGGACCCCTCCGCCCCGCCCCGGTATCGCCCTTGTTCGAACGCTGCCGGGGGCGGCGCGCGGGGGATCGCCATGGTCGGTGGACCAACGGACAGGATCGAGGGGTGGAAATCGATCGCGGCCTATCTCGGGCGCGACCGGTCGACCGTGATCCGCTGGGCGCGCGACCGGGGGTTGCCGGTCCATGCCCTGCCCGGCGGCAAGAGCCGCAGCGTCTATGCGCTGGCGGCCGAACTCGACGCCTGGCGCGCCGGACAGGGGACGCTGCCCGATCCGGCACCGGAAGACCCGCCCGAAGCGCCCGTCGCCGAACCCGCCGCGCCCGAACCCGATCCTTCCCGCGCGCGTCGCCGCTGGCCCCTGGTCGCGGCGGCGGCGCTGGTGCTGGGCGGCGGCGCGATGGCGCTCGCCGGATGGCAGCGGGAGCCGCCCGCCCCCGGCTTCGATGCCGCATCGCACGCCCGCTATGTCGCCGCGCGCGACGATGTCGCGATGCGCGCCGCCCCTCGCTTACGCACCGCGATCGCCACGCTGAGCGCCATCGCCCACGCCCATCCCGGCCATGCGCCCACGCACGAGGCGCTGGCCGAGGCATGGCTGCTCGCCCGCGAATTCGGATCGGCCGGCGATGCGCAGGCGCTGGGCCGGGCACAGGCGGCGGCGGCGGCGGCACGGGTGATCGCCCCGAATTCGGTGGTCGCCGACCGGGTCGACGGGGTCATCGCCTATTGGTGGTATCGCGACCCGGCCCGCGCCGGCACGCTGTTCCGCCGCGCCATCGCGCACGGCCCGGCCGACCCGCTGGCGCATCTGTGGTACGCCAATATCCTGGCCGACAATGGCGAGGATGCGGCGGCGATGCGCGAATTCGACGCCGCGCGCACCCTGTCGCCGGGCGCGCCGCACATCCTGGCCGATTATGGCTGGGGCCTGTGGTCGGCGGGCCGCACGGGGGAGGCGGACGGGGTGTTCGCGATGCTGGCCACGCAGCATCCCGACCTCGCCAGCGTGCAGGACTGCCTGAGCGTCGTCGCCCTCGCAAAGGGCGATGTCGCAGGCTATGTCCGCCACCTCGCCGAACGCGCCCGGCTGCGCGCCGAACCGGAACTGGCGACCTACAGCGCGGCGCTCGGCCGCACGCTCACCGCCGATCGCAGCGGCGACCATGCCGCGACCTATGCCGTGATCCTCAGCCGCGCGGTCACCTTCACCCAGAATGCCAACCGGCCCGACCATAGCTGGTCGGCGTTCGTCGCGGCGATGGCGGGGGACCGGACGGCGCTGCTGGCGGTCCTGAACGATGCCCGTGCGCGCGGCGAACGCTGGGGCGCGGCGGGCTTCGTCCGGCGCATCCGCGCGCGCCATTCCGGCGACGCCGCGATCGGCAAGGCACTGGACGCGCTGGCACAGGACCGCATCGAACCCGCCTGACGGCGCGTCATGCACGGCGGCACCGGCCCGCTCCCCCACCCGACCACCCACAGCATATTCTGGATGGGGGGCCGGGTGGGAAAGCGGGCCGATGCCGGCCTGACACCACGCAATGCGACGCTTTGCGACACCTTGCCGCCAGCGTCGGTGACCACCGGCCGCTACCCTCCCCGCCGGGGCACAGGGGTTCGGGGGAACCGATATGACGGAAACGAAGGTCGCCACGATCGCAGGTGACGCAGGCGGGCGTGACGGCGCGGAACAGGCGCGCGACGCCTATTGGCAGGGGCAGGTCGACCATAGCGACGATGCGATGGCGCTGATCGACCGCGACGGGCGGACGCTGTCCACCACCGCAGCGTTCAACGCGCTGCTGGGCGCGGCACCGTGGAGCGGGGCGCCGGGCGAACAGGCGCGGATCGACGCCGCGATCGCCCGCGCCACGGCCCGCGTCGCGCCGGCGGCGGCGGCGGTGCGGTTCCGCCGCGGAGGCGACACGCTGATCCTGATCGTGCGGCCGATCCCGTGGGCGACGCGGCTGCTCCATGCGCCGGCGGGCGTGGCGGTGGCGACGCTGCTCGCCCCCAATTGCCGCCCCGCCCCCGCGCCGCAGCTGTGGCAGGAGGCGTTCGACCTGACGCCCGCCGAAACCACGCTGGCGACGCTGCTGATGGCGGGGCATTCGCTGGAATCCGCCGCCGCCGCGCGCGACTGCCGCCCGGCGACGCTGCGCGTCCATCTGCGCCACATCTTCGGAAAGACCGGGGTGTCGCGCCAGTCGGAACTGGTCGCGCTGCTGGGCCGCATGGGCCGGGGATAGGGCGTATCCCGAAAGCCGGCCCCTATGCGGTGGGTCGCCAGATCGCGCTCGACGCGATGAAGGCGCTCACCCGCCGCTGACCCGCTTCGCCGCCGCGCCCGGTCCCGGCGCGGCGGCGGGGGCCTGGTCGCCCATGTCGCAGAATGTTCCACGACATTCCGTCTTTGTACCGGGATGTACCCATTGCCCGCCAGCGCCATGGCATAACGTTTTTTTTAGAAACGCAATCGTAACGGCCGGATGAACGGAGTCTGGCATATGCGTTTCCTTACCTGCCTGACCGAAGAGCATAACCTTGCGCTCGTCGCGCTGGCGGCGTGGTTCTGCCTTGTCGGATCGATGATTACCGTCCGCCTGCTCGACCGCATTCGCCATGCCGAACGCGGGACGCGCATCGCATGGGTGTTCCTGGGCGGGGCGGCCACGGGTGCGACGATCTGGTGTACCCATTTCATCGCGATGATCGCGTATCAGCCCGGCGTCGAGGTCGCGTACGAACCGCGGCTGACCGGCATGTCGCTGCTGCTCGCGATCTTCGGCAGCGCCGGTGCGCTGCACCTGACCACGCGGCGCTGGCACCCGTCGGCGGCGCTGGGCGGCGCGCTGTTCGGGCTGACGGTCAGCGCGATGCACTATCTGGGGATGCAGGCGTTCGTCGCGCACGGCATGGTGCGCTGGTCGCAGGGCTATGTCGCATTGTCGGTGCTGCTCGCGGTGGCGCTGGGCGCGCTGGCGTTCGACCGGGCGCGGGGCAGCGGGCGCCTTGCCGGACCATGGTGGGCGACGGGGCTGATGGTCGGCAGCATCGTGCTGCTCCACTTCACCGGCATGGCGGCGATGGTCGTCACCCCCTTTGCCCCCGGGATCGGGCAGGTCGGGTCCAGCACCGCGACGATCGTGATGGCGATCGCGGTCGCCGGGGTCGGTACGCTGGTCATCGGCACCGGCCTCGCCACCTATATCCTCGATGCGCAGGCGCGCGTCGACACCCGCCGCCGCCTGCGCGAGCTGCTGGAAAGCAATGTCGACGGCATGGTGATCGTGCAGGACGGCACGGTGCTGGCGGTCAACGCCGCCTTTACCGCGCTGGTCGGCGGCGACGCGACGGTGACCGGACAGACGCTGGCGCGATGGATCCCCGACATCGCCACCGCCGATCCCACCCGCATCGCCCAGCTGACGCTGACCGCCGCCGACGGCACCGACATCCCGGTCGAGATCACGGTCCGGATCGACGGGCGTCGCGCCTGTCCGCAGACCATCTATTCGATCCGCGACCTGCGCGCCCGCATCGCGCAGGAACGCCGCATCGCCCATCTGGCGCGCAACGACAGCCTGACCGGCCTGCCCAACCGCACCTCGTTCCTCGAATGGCTGACGCGTCAGACCGGCCCCGACAGCGCGCACCGCGCCGTCGCCCTGCTGTCGATCGACCTCGACCGGTTCAAGGAAGTGAACGACATGCACGGCCATGCCGCCGGCGACCGGGTGCTGACCTGCATCGGCGAACGGATGAAGGCCGCCCTCCTGCCCGGCGAGTTCATCGCCCGCCTGGGCGGGGACGAATTCGTCGCGGTGATGCCGGTCGCCGAACCCGACGATGCGCTGCAGCTGATCGACCGGCTGCGCGATGCGATCACTGCCCCGGTAATGATCGACCATAGCGGGATCGAGGCCAGCTGCGGCATGAGTATCGGCGTCGCGCTATGGCCGCGCGACGCGACCGAATTGTCGGCGCTCATCAACAATGCCGACCTGGCGATGTACCGCGCCAAGGCGTCGATCGCGACCGATGCCTGTTTCTACGAAGAGGAAATGGACAAGACGGTGCGGCTGCGCCGGCGGATGGTGAAGGAACTGCGCAGCGCGATCGACCGCGGCGAATTCTCGCTGCACTGGCAGGTGCAGGAATCGGTCGGGACCGGCGCCGTCACCGGGTACGAAGCGCTGCTGCGCTGGACCCGTGCCGATGGCAGCAGCGTGTCGCCGTCAAACTTCATTCCGTTGGCGGAACAGTCCGGATTGATCCTCGCCATCGGCGAATGGGTGTTACGCACCGCCTGTGCGGCGGCGGCCAGCTGGGCCGAACCGCATCGCATCGCGGTCAACCTGTCGCCGGTGCAGCTGGGGCATGTCGACCTGCCGCGTCTGGTGCAGCAGGTGCTGCTCGACACCGGCCTGTCGCCTGCACGACTGGAGCTGGAAATTACCGAGACGGCGATGATCGCCGACCCGGTGCGCACCACCCATATCCTGCGCCAGCTGAAGGCGATCGGCGTGTCGGTGGCGATGGACGATTTCGGGACCGGCTATTCGTCGCTCTCGACGCTCCGGTCGTTTCCGTTCGACAAGATCAAGCTCGACCGGTCGTTCATGGCCGAACTGAACGGCGCGCCGCAATCGGCGGCGATCATCCGCGCGGTGCTGAGGCTGGGCGAGAGCCTGAACATTCCGGTGCTGGCCGAAGGGGTGGAGACGCCCGACCAGCTCGCCTTCCTGCGCGAACAGGGCTGCGACGAGGCGCAGGGCTATCTGCTCGGCCGGCCGGGGCCGCTGCCGATGCGCGGGCGGGACGATGCGGTGCGATTGGCGGGGTAGCGCCGACATTCGTCATTCCCGCGCAGGCGGGAATCATAGCCGCCAACAATTCGGCTAGAAGCGCAACGCCAGTGCATATGGACTCCCGCCTGCGCGGGAGTGACGTCAAGCGAGGACAATCTACCCCGTCCCTCACTACACCCCCGGCAAAAACCGATACACCGTCCCCCGCGAAATCCCCAGTTCGCGGGCGATATGCGCGGGGCGCATTCCCTGCGCCGCCAGCGTCCGCACCTTCTCGGGATCGATGCGCGGCTTGCCGCCCTTGTAGACGCCGCGTGCCTTGGCCGCGGCGATCCCTTCCGCCTGGCGTTCGCGGCGCAGGTTCGTCTCGAACTCGGCGAACACGCCCAGCATGTCGAGAAACGCCTTGCCCGCCGCCGTGCCGGTATCGATCGGCTGTTCGGTCGCCTTCAGCGCGACGCCCCTGCCCTTCAGTTCATGGACGATGTCCTGCAGATCCTTCATCGACCGCGCGAGCCGGTCGATCCGCGTGACGACCAGCGTGTCGCCTTCGCGCAGGAAATCCAGCAGCACCTGCAACTCGCTGCGTCCGGCCCGGCCGGTCGCCGATTTCTTTTCCGACCGGATCGCCTGACACCCCGCCGCGCGCAGGGCGCTTTCCTGGATGGTCAGGTCCTGATCGTCACTCGACACGCGGGCATAGCCGAACAAGGCCATCGCAGCCCCCTTTCTGTTCGATCAGGCTCTAGACCCTTTGCGGGAAGTGTTCAATGTGGCTGCGGAGGACCCTGATCGGACGGATTCAGCTGTTCCGGTGTACCGTTCTAGCAGGGTATACCTCAATCATACATGGAAAATGACAGGATGACACCAATCTACGCAGTAGGTACTATTCCTGCGTTTGATACCTATGTCGAGAACAGGTCCATGGAAGCACAACGAGTCCGGATTGTCGAAGGAGGAAAGCTGGTAATCCCCGCAGCGATGCGCCGCGAACTAGGGATCGGCGCCGGTGATACCGTTTTGGTCGATATCGACCATGGTGAGCTTCGGGTCCGCTCGATCAACAAGGCCCTTGAGAATGCCCGCGCCATTCTCCGCCGCTACGTACCTGAAGGGGTCAGCCTGTCGGAGGAATTGATCGCCGACCGCCGCGCCGAGGCCGAACGTGAATAGCCGGATCGTCCTTGATGCATCCGCCCTGCTCTGCCTGTTGAACGACGAAGCCGGCGCGGACCGGGTCGCGACCATCCTGACCCGGTCGGTGATCGGCGCGACCAATCTGGCCGAGGTCGTCTCCAAGCTGCGCGAACGGGGCCTGTCCCTTGCCGAAGTGCAGGAAGTGCTGGGCGGCCTGCACCTCGACGTCCGGCCATTGTCGGCGGCGCAGGCGATGACGGCCGGCGACCTGCGCCCCGCCACGCGCGCGCTGGGCCTGTCGCTCGGCGACCGGGCCTGCCTTGCGCTGGCGATCGAGCTGGGGGCCGAACTCTATACGACCGATGCGGCACTGGCGCGGGCAGAAGTCGCGATTGCCGTGACCAACGTCCGCGCCTGACGGCGGAAGCGGGGATCAGGCCGGGAGCTTGCCTGTACCGGTCCGGATCACTTCGACGACGAGTGTTGATGCGAGGGCAGGTGAAACCCCTTCGTCCAGCAGCATCGCAAAAAGCGCGTCCTCGACCGGTTCGGGACACATGGCATCGATGATGAGGCTGTGCCGTGCATCCCGGTCGTCCTCGCGCCACTGCGCGATCTGGTCGGGCGTTCCCCGCTCGAAATCCATCGCACGGATCTGCGCGCGGATCGCATCGATATCCAGCTGCATCCCGCCGATCTCCTTTCCTTCACCCGTACGCCGACAGTCCTGACGCGGATCGCTGTCGCTCGCTTGCGCGCCATCGTGTAATACAATGAACGCAGCATCCCCTATCCTGCCATCGAACATTCCCCTCCAATTTACCCCCTTTGTCGTGGCCCGAGCCACGACATTCGCCGCCGGGGACCAAGGGGGAGAAAGGCGCGGAAGGAAAGGATTCGGCGATCATGCCCCGCCGTTCCCGCGCAAGCCGCGATCGGGATGGCGCATCTGCATCCCGATCGCGCGCCCCTCAATCGTGCCGCAAGGCCCAGGCCGGGGCGGCGCGGCTTGCGCGGAGCGACTGGCCCAGCACGGTCAGCACCGCGACCGCCACCGCCACCACGCTTGCCCCGATGAAGAACAGCGGCGACAGCGCGATCGCATCCTCGAACCCCGCCAGCCACGTCCGCATCGCAAGGAACGCCAGCGGCCAGGCGACGAGGTTCGCGATCAGCACGGGGCGCAGGAACTGCCCGACCAGCAGCTTCACGATGTCCCCCGACGACGCGCCCAGCGTCTTGCGGATGCCGATCTCGCGCGTCCGCCGGGCGGTGTTGAACGAGGCGAGGCCCCACAGCCCGACGCAGCCGATCAGCACGGCGAGGCCCGCCCCGATCCCGAACAGCCGCGTCGCGCGGTCGTCGGCTTCGTAGAAGTCGGTCAGGCGCTGGTCGGCGGTCTGCGCGTTATAGGGCACTTGCGGCACCATCCGCTGCCACAATGCCTCCAGGCTCTTCAGCGCACTACGCGGATCGCCGGCCACGCGGATCGTCACGACCGAGGTAGCGATCGTCTCCCCCCGGCTGTTGTAGATATAGTAAGTCGGCGGCAGCGGCGCGCGCGGCGTGTCGAAGCGCATGTCGTCGACCACGCCGATGATGGTACGCGGACGATCGCCGCCCAGCGTCTTGCCGATCGCCTCCTGCGGCGTCCTGAAGCGCAGCGTCGACAATGCGCGGCGGTTGATGACGATGTTCATGCCCTGCTCCGCCTTGCGGCCGTTGGTGTCGTCACCCCCATGGGCATTGTCGAACCAGCGCCCGGCGAGCAGCCGCGCGCCATGGGTTTCAAAGAAGCGCGGCGATACCAGCACCCAGGTCAGCGACGGTCCCGGCCCGGCGACACCGGGCAGCGGCATGTTGGTGTTGTTGCTTTCCCCGCTGCCACCGATCGCGGCGTTGGCGATGGTCGCGTCCTTTACCTGCGGCAGTGCGCGGATCGCGGTCAGGATCGACGCCTTGCGGTTCACCGGCACCGCCGGATCGACCATCGAGGTCAGCACCAGCAGCGA
>CAJYRU010000040.1 GCA_913777295.1 uncultured Sphingomonas sp.
CCGGCCGGCGGGTCGGCGCAAGCCGAACCCGTCCGACGTCACGCCGGCGGGCTCGCATTGCAAGTCACCCAGATCGGCTTTCCTGAATCGGCCCCGGCCGCCGCCCGGGTGACGCCCTGTCACCGGAGCGTCGAGCCTCTCCCCTCCGTCATTGCGAGCGGAGCGAAGCAGTCCAGGGCGTCCTGGTCGGGTTCTGGATTGCTTCGCTGCGCTCGCAATGACGGAGGGGAAGGTCGCACGGGTCGTAGGCCGACACTCCAGCGAAGGCCGGGGCGCAGTTGGAAAAGCGTTGCTGGATAATATCTCGCGCCAGCCACGCGCCGACGGCGAAGCCGCCGGCGTGACGTCGGACGGACTCGGCTTGCGCCGACCCGCCGGCCGGTTCGGTCGCCGCGCTGAGCGCGACGCCCGGCGTGGCCGGGCTGCGATCGAACGGCAAACGCCCGGGCCGTTTTCACGACCCGGGCGCCTGCGTGACGATCGCTCGTCAGCCCCCTATCCTGCCGTCCGCCCGCACGCCTTTTCCCGAAGGATCAGCGGGGCTTGATGGCGTTCCCCGAACCACGGCCTTTGCCTGTGTGCCAGTGCCCGCAGGTATGCTTCGGGTGATGTTCGCTGTCGATACAAATGAACGGCAGCAAAACCGATTGCGGCGATGATGTGACGATTCCGCAACAGCCCCCATTGCGGAAGCGTGCGGCGATCCCTATCGCGGCGCCATGTTGCTGTCGCGCTATGAGAGCATGATCGCGCGGCGGTATCTGCTGCCGGGCAAGGGCGAACGCTTTATCGTGCTGGTGGCGGGTTTCTCGCTCGGCGCGGTGATGCTGGGGGTCGCCGCGCTGGTGATCGTCATGAGCGTGATGAACGGCTTTCGTGCCGAGCTGTTCGACAAGATCGTTGGGCTGAACGGCCATGCCGTGGTGCAGGGCTACAACAATCGCCTCGACAATTGGCAGAAGGTCGTCGCGATGGCGAAGGCCACGCCGGGGGTGACCAGTGCGGTGCCGATGATCGAGCAGCCGCTGTTCGCCACCTATAACGGGCGCGCCGAGGGGATCCTGCTGCGCGGCATGCGCGTGGAGGACATCCGCAACAATCCGACGATCCGCACGAAGATCGTCGCCGGCAGCCTGGCCAGCCTGACGCCCGGCAGCGGCACGGTCGCGATCGGCGCGCGGCTTGCCGAGCAATTGGGGGCGACGATCGGGTCGCAGATCACCGTCTACAGCCCGCTGGGTCGCTCCACGCCATTCGGCACGATGCCCCGCGCGGTCGGCTATACGGTCGGCGCGATCTTCGAGGTCGGCGTCTACGATTACGACAAGGCGTATGTCATCATGCCGTTGCAGGATGCGCAGACGCTGCTGCTGACCGGCGACACCGTGGGCATGATCGAGTTGCAGACGACCAATGCCGACAAGGTGGGCGAAATTCTCGCCCCGCTCGCCCGGCAGGTGCAGCCCTATGGCGTAATCAGCGATTGGCGCCGCCTCAATTCGGAGCTGTTCGACGCGCTGGCGGTGGAGCGGGTCGCGATGTTCGTCGTGCTGTGCATCATCATCCTGGTGGCGGCGTTCAACATCGCCAGCTCGCTGATCATGCTGGTGCGCTCCAAGACGCGCGATATCGCGATCCTGCGCACGATGGGAGCCAGCCGGGGCGCGATGCTGCGCATCTTCATGACGGTGGGCACCACGATCGGCGTGCTGGGCACGTTCGCGGGTCTGGTGCTGGGCGCGGTCTTCCTGTTCTTCCGCCAGTCGGTGGTCAATTTCGTGCAATTGGTGACCGGGCAGAATCTGTGGGATCCGTCGATCCGCTACCTGACCGAATTGCCGTCGAAGGTCGATCCGGTCGAGGTGACCGCGATCGTCGTCATCACGCTGTTGATGACGTTCCTGGCGACGATCTATCCCGCGTTGAAGGCGGCGAACACCGATCCGGTCGAGGTGCTGCGCTATGAATAGCCCCGTCCTCGCGACCACCGGCCTGGCGCGCAGCTTCACGCAGGGCGAGTCGACGATTCATGTGCTGCGCGGCGTCAATCTGGCGGTGCAGCCGGGCGAGATCGTCGCGCTGCTCGGCCCGTCGGGGTCGGGCAAGTCGACGCTGTTGCAGGCGGTGGGCCTGTTGGAGGGCGGGTTCGCCGGATCGATCCGCATCGCCGGGGTGGAGGCCGCGAAGCTCGACGCCGCCGGGCGCACCGCGCTGCGCCGCGACCGGCTGGGCTTCGTCTATCAATTCCACCACCTGCTGCCCGATTTCAACGCGATCGAGAACGTCGTCCTGCCGCAACTGATCCAGGGGGCGGAGCGCGCCGCCGCCGAGGAGCGCGCGACCGTGCTGCTGACCGCGCTGGGCATCGGGCACCGGCTGACGCACCGTCCGTCGAAGCTGTCGGGGGGCGAGCAGCAACGCGTGGCGGTGGCGCGTGCGCTGGCCAATCGCCCGGCGCTGGTGCTCGCCGACGAACCGACCGGCAATCTGGACGAGGCGACCGCCGATCGCGTGCTGGCCGAATTCCTGCGGCTGGTGCGCGAGGAAGGATCGGCGGCGCTGGTCGCCACCCATAACGAGCGGCTTGCCGCGCGCATGGACCGCGTGGTGCGGCTGCACGACGGGCAATTGGAGGTCGCGGGGTGAGCGGGGACGCGTGGCGCGCGGTGCCGGTGCTGGCCGGGCGGCACGTCACGCTGCGCCCGCTCGACCGGGCGGATCGCGCCGGGTTGCTGGCCGCGTTCGGTGACGGGCTGGCGCATGTGTTCGCGACGATCGTGCCGACCGAGGCGACGATCGATCGCTGGTACGACGCGATCGAGACGCAGGTCGCCGCCGGGCGCGCGCTGCCGTTCACGGTGCGCGATGCCGCCGGGACGATCTGTGGCGCCACGCGCTTCCTGCGTGTCAACCCCGTGCACCGCCGGGTCGAGATCGGCGGCACGCTCTATGCGCGCCGCGTGCAGCGCACCGGGGTGAATACCGAGGCGAAGCGGCTGATGCTGGCGCATGCCTTCGACACGCTCGGCTGCCAGTGCGTGCAGTTCCGCACCAATTGGCATAACCGTGCCTCGCGCGCGGCGATCGAGCGATTGGGCGCGCGGATGGACGGGGTGCTGCGCGGGCATATGATCACCGACGACGGCGAGGTGCGCGACAGCGTCGTCTATTCGATCCTGGCGCATGAATGGCCGCAGGTGCGCCGCAACCTCGACTATCTGATGGAGACGCCACGATGATCGCCGACCTGACCGTGAAGGGCGCGGACGGCGCCACCCTGTCGCTCGATCGCTGGCGGGGGCAGGTGCTGCTGATCGTCAACACCGCGTCGAAATGCGGCTTCACCCCGCAATATGAGGGGCTGGAGGCGCTGCACCGCCGTTTCGCGGAGCGCGGCTTCGCCGTTCTGGCGTTCCCGTGCAACCAGTTCGGCGCGCAGGAGCCGGGCGACGCGGCGGAGATCGCGAATTTCTGCTCGTTGACCTATGACGTGACCTTCCCGGTCTTCGCCAAGATCGACGTCAACGGCCCCGACGCCGATCCGCTGTTCGAACGGCTGAAGGCGGAGGCGCCGGGCGTGCTCGGCACCAAGGCGGTGAAGTGGAACTTCACGAAGTTTCTGGTGGATCGCGCGGGGCAGGTGGTGCGGCGCTACGCCCCGACCACGAAGCCCGAAGACCTGGTGCGCGATATCGAGGCGCTGCTGTAGCCGACCCGCGGCGGGCGTGGCCACGTCGCGCCGACCCCGCCCGCCAACCCGCGATCATCAACCCGGCATGGCGAATGCCTCGGCGCCCTTGCGATGGTCGCTGGCGGCAGTGATCGCGGTGACGCCGCCGACCAGGAAGCTGACGCCCAGGATGAAGCCGGGCAGCGTCAGCGCCGACCATGGCACCGTCGCCAGGATGAAGGCCGCCAGCAGGATGTTGATGACGCCCAGCGCGATCATCAGCCCGCGCCGCCGGCGCATCCGAAAGCCCAGCACGACCTCCAGCACGCCGCGCATCGCCAGCCACACCGTGACCATCAGCGTCAGCGAGAGCGCGCCCGTCACCGGCTCGAACACCATCACCGCGCCGACGATCACCGAAAGCAGCCCGAACAGTACCGCATAGACGCGGCCCTCATGCCCCTGGCCGAACAGCCCGGCGGCGATCGAAAAGGCGCCGGAGACGAACAGCAACGCCCCGATCACGACCGTGGCGGCGAAGGTGGCGGCGAACGGCCAGACGAAGGCGGCGATGCCCAGCAGCACCGACACGATGCCATAGGCCATGATCCAGCCCCAGCCGGCCCCGGTCGATGTGCCCGGAATGCCGAAACCGCGCGCGGGAGAAGCTTCGAAATGTGCCATGTCGATCACTCCGTTTCGGGATGGGCGAACGGGCCGGCGTATGCTCGGTTCCGGCGAGCGCGGCGGGGATGGCCGAATCGGGTCAACGCGCCTAGCTATGCGCGATGCCGCATTCCGGGTTCGTGCCGCTCCGCATCTTTTCCAGCTACACCATGCTCGATGGCGCGATCGAGCCGAAGGCGATCGCCAAGCGCGCGGCGAAGCTGGGCTTCCCCGCCGCCGGGCTGACCGATCGCAACGGCCTGTACGCCGCAATGGCGTTTTCGGACGCGGCGATGGGCGCCGGCGTGCAGCCGGTGATCGGCACGATGCTGGGCCTCGCCCGCCCCGACCTGCCCGAGGGCGTGGCGGTGGCGACCGACTGGATCGCGCTCTATGCGCAGGATGAGGCGGGCTACGACAATCTGTGCGCGCTGGTCAGCCATGCGCACCTCGATCGCCCGCTGGAACTGGCGCCGCATGTCGGCTTCGACCTGTTGGCGCGGCATTCGGCGGGGCTGATCGCGCTGACCGCCGGGGGCGAGGGCGGGGTCGCGCGGCTGTTTGCCGAGGACCAGCCGGAGCGCGCCGCCGCTTACGCCGACCGGCTTCACGCGATCTTCGGCGACCGGCTGTATATCGAACTGTGCCGCCGCGACGATGCGATCGAGGACAAGGCCGAGCCGCTGCTGCTCGACCTCGCCTATGATCGCGGCTGGCCGATCGTCGCCACCAACCCGTGTTGTTTCGAGGAAGCCGATTTCGGCGACGCGCACGACGCCATGCTGTGCATCGCGTCGTCCAGCTACGTCGAGAGCGAGGATCGCCCGCGCAGTTGCGGCCATGCGTGGATGAAGCCCGCGATCGACATGGCCGCGCTGTTCCACGACCTGCCCGAGGCGCTGGCGAACACGTTGGTCGTCGCGCAGCGCTGCGCGGTCGCCGCGCCGAAGCGCAAGCCGATCCT
>CAJYRU010000041.1 GCA_913777295.1 uncultured Sphingomonas sp.
TCGAGCTGCGCCTCGTCCAGCCAGTCGAGCAGATACTGGAAGTCCGCCTCGGTCTCACCGGGGAAGCCAACCACGAACGTCGAGCGGATCGCGCTATCCGGGCAGACCTCACGCCACGCCTTGATGCGGCCCAGCACCTTGGCGTCGTTGGCGGGGCGCTTCATCCGGCGCAGTACCGATGGCGCGGCATGCTGGAACGGAATGTCGAGGTACGGGAGCAACAGCCCCTCAGCCATCAGCGGGATAACCTGATCGACGTGCGGATACGGATAGACGTAGTGCAGCCGAACCCATGGCGCGATCCTGCCCAATTCGCGGGCGAGGTCGGTCATGTGCGGACGCACCTCGGCCCCCTTCCACATCCGCGATTGATCGCGGATGTCGATGCCATAAGCGGAGGTGTCCTGGCTGATGACCAGCAATTCCTTCGTCCCCGCCGCGACCAGCTTTTCCGCTTCGCGCAGGATCGCATCGGGGCGGCGGCTGACCAGATCGCCGCGCAAGCTGGGGATGATGCAGAAGGAGCAGCGGTGATTGCAGCCCTCCGAGATCTTCAGATAGCTGTAGTGGCGCGGCGTCAGCTTCAGCCCAGCGTCGGGGATCAGGTCGACGAAGGGACTGAGTGCGGCCGGCGCGGCGGCGTGGACCGCCTCCACCACCTGTTCGTATTCATGCGCGCCGGTGATCGCCAGCACGTCCGGGAAGCGCGCACGGATCGCATCGGCTTCCTTGCCCATGCAGCCGGTGACGATGACGCGCCCGTTCTCCGCGATCGCCTCGCCGATCGCCTCCAGCGATTCTTCCTTGGCCGAATCAAGGAAGCCGCAGGTATTGACCAGCACCACATCCGCGCCGGCATAGTCGGCGGACATCTGATAGCCGTCGGCGCGGAGCTGGGTCAGAATCCGTTCGCTGTCGACCAGGTTCTTGGGACAGCCGAGCGAGACCATGCCCACGCGGGGCGGTGAGGAAATTTGCGTTGCCATGGGATCGTCCGCACATAATGCGGGATGGCGCGATTTGCCAGTGGCGGCGGCACGCGCGATAGCGACCGCTTGGTTCACGACGGGAAGGGCGCGCGGATGCTGGCGATCGGATTGATGTCGGGCACGTCGCTGGACGGAATCGATGCCGCGCTGATCGACACCGACGGGCGGCAGGCGGTGCGCGCGATCGCCTTTCGGGGCGAGCCGTATTCGGATGCGGCGCGCGCGCAACTGGCGGAGGCGACCGCGCTGGCGCTCACCTATACGCGCCCGCGCGCCAGCCCGGAGCTGGTGGCGGCAGGGGCACTCATCACGCGCACGCACACGCTGGCGGTGCAGAAGCTGCTGCGCGATGCGGGCGTGGCGGCGGCAGAGGTCGGGGTGATCGGCTTCCACGGACAGACGGTCGCACACCGCCCGGATCGACGCTGGACGTGGCAGATCGGCGATGGGCAGGTGCTGGCCGACGCGACCGGCATCCGCACCGTCGCCGACTTCCGCAGCGCCGATGTCGCGGCGGGCGGGCAGGGGGCGCCGCTGATCCCGGTCTATCACGCTGCACTGGCTGCCGGGCTGGAAGGGCCGGTGGCGATCCTGAACCTCGGCGGCGTGGCGAACGTCACGCTGATCGACGGCGGCGCGGCGGTGGCGGCCTTCGATACCGGCCCCGCCAACGGGCTGGTCGATAGCTGGGTGGAGCAGGAAAGCGGTGCGCGCTTCGACAAGGATGGTGCGCTGGCGGCGGCGGGCCGCGTCGACGAGACGATCCTCACCGCGATGCTTGATCATCCGTTCTTCGACGCGCCGTTTCCCAAGTCGCTCGATCGCAACGATTTCACGATCCAGCCCGCTCGTGGCCTGTCGGCGGCCGATGGCGCGGCGACGCTGACCGCCTTCACCGCCGCCAGCGTGGCCGAGGGGCTGAGGCTGCTGCCCGCGCACCCGCGCCGGTTGTTGGTCGCCGGCGGCGGGCGGCACAATCCCACGTTGCTGCGGATGATCGCCGAGCGCACCGGGCTGCAACCCGAACCGGTCGACGCACTCGGCTGGGATGGCGATGCAATGGAGGCGGAAGGCTTCGCCTATATGGCGGTTCGCACACTGGAAGGGCTGCCGATCAGCTTTCCAGGCACAACGGGGGCGCCGCGTGCGATGCCGGGCGGGACGGTGTTCGTACCGAGCGCGGCGGGGTAGCAGCCGGGATCACCGGCTGAGCGTCACCGTTGCGGGGTGATGACGATCGAGATGCTTCTTGATCCGCTTCAGGTTGCGCGTGTTCGATCGGTAGAAGAAGTCGGCGGCATCCCCGACGAACGGCACCATGCCCAGCACGGTGTCGAAGCCGACGCGCGCGGTCATGCCGAACAAGGCCAGTCGGCTCATGCCTAGGTTGCGCGCTTCCCAGACCAGCCACATGCCCATCGCGCCCGCCAGCAAATCGCCGATGACCGGGACCAGCCCCACGATCGCGTCCAGCCCGACGCGGCGGTTGATGCCGGGGATCACGTACAGTCCCTCCAGCAGCCGCTCGACGGCCTCGACGCGACGGCGCACCGCCGCCGGATCGCGCCCGACCGGCAGCGTGTCGAAGAAGGCGGGCGACATGGGGGTGGGGCGAGCAACCATGAAGGTCAATTGGGGTCGGCGCGCAGCCGGTTCAACGGGTGCCATGCGCGTGCGTTCGGCTGCCACTGCCGCAACCGCAGCGCGACCAGCGACCACCGGAACGGGCGCGCCAATGGAATGAACGCGACATCCTCGGTCAGCAGCCGATCGGCCAGCGCGGTAGCGGTCGCGCGTTGCGGCAGCGTGTCGGCCAGCCGCGCCGCCTCGATTGCCGCCTGGGCCTCCGCCGCGCAGGTCACGCACGCCTCCGCCAGATACCAGCGTGCATTGTCATAGGGGGCCACGGCATCCACCAGCCGGAGGTCGGCGGCAGCATCGTCCAGCGCCGTCCGCATCGGACGCACCCCGATCGCGTACAGATCGCGTGCCAGCCGCGCCCATAGCAGCGTCCCTCCGGGACCGCCCGGCAAGGCGATGCGTACCACCGGCACACCGTGGACCGCGCGCCAAGCCGCCACGTGGGTGCGCGCCGCCGCGGGCCGCTGCTCGGGCGGCAGCG
>CAJYRU010000042.1 GCA_913777295.1 uncultured Sphingomonas sp.
AAGCGTGATCCCCGGACCGGCTGGTCCGGATCAGGCCCCTTCGATTTTCATTTCTCGTCAGGGCTTCGCTCCGCCCCGGCCGCTCTTCCCTTCCTCACACGGCAGCGATCGCGGCCATCGCGAAAGATGGCGTCACCGATAACGGCATAGGCCCAGCCATCGAGGGTTCGGGCGCTGTCGGCGATGGTGCCGGACCGGTGGATGACAGCAGCCGGGCAATACACCTCGGCCATGGCCGGCACCCAGCCGGTGATGCTGCCAGCTGGCTGAAGCTGCCAGCATTGCCCGGCGATTAGCGCGGTCAGCAGCAGTCCGGCGCTCACGCGGAACCACAGGGGCGTAAGGCGGCGCTTCATTTTCTTTCCTCCAGCAGATTGTCGATGCTGGAGAGGGTAAACATCTCGAAATACGCCGGATTGTGCAGTCGCAAGCCGCCCAGCTTGCCGCATGCTGCAGCAATCCGAACGTCATTCCTGCACGGCAGGACTTGGTTCGTTAACGGGCTTCGCCTACACCGGTGTCGTTCGCCAGCAGGCGGACCGAGGCGTGGAAACCTCGTCGGAAAGTAGCCGCACGCCCGGTCGAAAGAGATTTCGGCCGGGGAGCGGGCGTGGATGTCCAAGGCTCTTCCAGGGCCCAAAGACGCTCGCGCCTGTCTTTCCGCAGGTTTCCAATCCCCGGCTCACGGGCCGGCATCGCCTCGTTTCATGGGGCGATGCCGCCGGCTGGGAAGGCCGATGCATCGCCCGACACGGGGGTGCGTATGGTTGCGGGACTTGGCCGCCAGTGGCGGAAAACATTTCAAACGAAATCGATGGTCTCGGCAGCCATGCTGCTTGCCGCCTGTGGCGGTGGAGGTGGTGGAGGCGTGAATTCGACCGGGTCGATCCCGACGCCCGCACCCACGCCGACGCATAGCCCGACACCAACGCCGTCCCCCACACCGACCCCACCGCCCAGTGCCGCCGATAGCGCCGAATACAAGACTTCCGCCGCCGTGGTCGGCGCGAAGGCAGCCTATGCCTATGATAAGGGCATCACCGGCAAGGGCGTGACCATCGCCGTCATCGACACCGGCATCGCCACCAGCAGCGCCAAGTTCGCCGGCCGCATTTCGCCCGACAGCAAGACGTTCGAGAGCCGGATCGCGCGCTGCGCCACCTGCGCGCCTGAAACCGTGACCTTCCCACTGGACGATGTACAGGGTCATGGCACCGAGGTCGCCTCAGTCGCGCTGGCCGCGAAAAACGGCTCGGGCGTGCACGGCGTCGCCTATGACGCCAGACTACTCGCGCTCAAGATCGCCGCCCCCGATCTCGAAGGCGTCACCGCGACCTCCGTAATCGAGGAGGCCGATCGCGCCAATCCGATGGCTATCGCCCCGGCGATTGCCTATGCGGTGGAGAAAGGGGCGTTCGTCATCTCGCTGAGCCTGAACGGCGAGGCAGCCGGTCAGGTGGCGACCGACCAACGCACCGCCATGGACGGCGTCGTCAAAGCCGACCGGCTGCTCGTCCAGTCCGTCTCCAACTTCGTCGACGACAAGAGCGCCGCACCCGGCACCATCACCCGCAATCTGATCGGCAACGATTTAGAAAACAGGGAAAACTTCCTGTTCGGCACCCGCGTCGACAACTCGCTGCGGCCGCCCAGCGGCAATGGCCTGCCCGGCGATCTCGCCGACCGCACGCTGGCGGTGGTCGCGACGGACGTCAGCGTCGTCGGCAAGGACGGACAAATCACCACGGTCACGGGCAACAGCTTTGCCGCCCCCGCGATCGCCGGGGCGGCCGCGCTGCTCAAGCAATATTGGCCGCAACTCGGCGGCAAGGCGATCTCGCGCATCCTGCTCGAGACCGCGACCGACCTCGGCGACAAGGGTGCCGACCAGATATTCGGCGCCGGTTTGCTCAATATCGAGGCCGCGATGAAGGCGCAGGCACCCACCAGCGCCTTGGCCGCCGCCGACATGGTACTGGCGCGCTATTCCTCGCTCAGCCTGTCGGGCCCGTTCGGCAGCGGCGGGCAGTTGTCCGACGCCGTCACCCGGATGACGGTGTTCGACCGCTATGGCCGTGACTTCGCCCTGACTAGCACCGCCGGCCCACGGGTTCGGAGTTCGGGATTGCTGGCGGGTGCGATGCTGGGGACCATCGATCCGCCTTGGCTGGCCACTGCGGCCAGCGACGCGAAGCTCGGTTTCGCCTCCGCCGCCACCGGTCCATGGGCCGCGGCGCAATCCCGCCGCCCGGCCACCTTCGCCTTCTCGCCCGCTGCGGGGCAGACCATCAGCTTCAGCGCCAATGCCGCGATCGGGCAAGGCGCAGGCATCGCCGGTTCTGCCCTGCGCGGCGTCGTCGCCGCGCCGGTCGGCACGTCCTCCTCGTGGAGCGGCGGCGGCTGGTCGGTAGCCTTTGCTTCCGGCGCGTCGCGCGATGGCCGCTCTGCTTTGCGCAGCGTGACCTTCGCCACGCCGCTGGGGCTTGGCGTCGAGCTGTCCGACCTGACCGAACGCGGTCAGGTGCTGGGCCTGCGCGGTCCTACCGGCTTTGCCCTGTCCGGCAGCCGGACGACGCTGGCCACGCTGACGGCCAGCCGCAGCGTTGCGGGCGTGCTGCTATCGGCACGGGCCACGGCCGCCACCACCCGGGTCGATGGCGGATCGGACCTGCTGCGCTTCACCGGGCCGATGACCGGGACCACCTTCGCACTCGACGCGGCGCATCGCCTCGGCGGCGGCACCGTCACGCTCGGACTGTCATCACCGCTTCGGCTCGAGCGCGCCCGCGCGGTGGTCGAGGCGCCCGTCGCCTATGATCTGATGACCGGCGCGCTCGCCACCCGCCTTACCAGTGTCGATCTGACGCCAACCGCGCGCGAGATGGACGTCGAGCTCGGCTGGTCAGCCGCGTTGTCACCAACCTCCTCGCTAAGGCTCGGCGTCGCGCATGCCTTCGACGCCGGGCACGTCGCCGGCGCGCAAGACACCGCCGGCTTTCTCAGCCTGACCCTCCGCTGATCCAGCATCACCACAAGGACATAACTATGTACGACAGAATGATATTCGCAGCGGTTGCAGCCGGACTGCTCACCTTCGCCGCGCCCGCCTATGCCGCCGATCCGGCGACCATGGACGTGGCCGGCATCCGGCTCGGCGACACGCCGCAGCAGGTGAAGGCCGCCCTGCAACAGGCCGGATACAGGGTGACCGAGACGCGCAAAACTGCGTCCTTCTCTCAGCGCGTCGCGGTCGAGGTCGCAAACCGTAAAGGCCTGGCGGCCCCCAATCCCACCTATGCCGGGATCGCCGCAATCATCGCCATGGGGCCACACCAAGAGCGCGCCGACATCCAATTCGCGCAAGCATCCGACGGCGACAGCGTGTCGCGCGTCGAGGTGACCATCCCGGGCACCGCGATGGGCGAAGCCGCGATGAAGGCACAGCTCTCCGCCAGATACGGCAAGCCCGATGCGGTGAAAGATCAGGGGCTGACTTGGCACTGGTGCGCGCCGCAGGCGGTGAAGATCTGCGGCATGACCTATACCAGTGGCGAGCTCGATACGGCATGGCCGACGCTGCGGGGCAACACCGCCATGGGCACCAATTCCATCATCCTGGAAGCGGGCACCGATGCCGATCGCCGCCTCAAGCAGGCGTTCGAGGCGGCCGTGCTGGCGCGGGCGCCCAAGACCGACCGGGCCGCGTTCTGACGATCGAACGGGGTGGCAGCGGCCACCCCGTCCATCTGTTCAAAAGCCAAGTCGCACTGATTGGCCAGGTTTCACGGCGACCTCCGCGCGCAGCCGTTCAACCAGTTCCAGCGCATCCGCCGCTGGCCAGTGACGCAACTGGCGCGCGACCACCGCGAAGTCGCCGGGCGTCAGCCCCTCTACCATGCCAAGGCATGTCGGGGCGGGCTCTCCGAAAAAACGCAGGAAGGCGGCGGCGGCACGCTCTGCCCCGAGCGGTTTCAGCCGGAGTTTAAAGACGAACCGCCGCAATGTCGCCGGGTCCAGCCCCGCCTCATGGTTCGTCGCCGCGACGACCGGCAACGGATGCAGGTCGAGCCACGTCAGCAGTTCGTTGACCTGTCCCACTTCCCAACTGGTTCGCGCCGTACTGCGGTCGAACAGCAGCGAGTCCGCCTCGTCGAACAACAGCACGGCCTCCCGCCGCCGCGCCTCGGCAAAGGCGTCGGCGATCTGCGCCTCGGTCTCGCCGACCCATTTGGACAGAAGGTCGGATGCACGCTTGACCAGCAGCGGCCGGTCGAGCGCCCGTGCCAGATGATGCGCGAAGGCGGTCTTGCCGGTGCCCGGCGGGCCCGTCAGTAGCAGCGACACGTCGCTTGCCCCGCCATCCGCCATGGCCGCGAATAGGCGATCGACCGGCCGATCGGTTTCAAACAGGTCGAGGTCGAACGCCGCCGGGCCGGGCGGTGGCAGCGTACCACCGCGTAGCGCCCGCACCAGCGCCTCGGCTGCGACGGTGCCGCCATCTTGTTCACCGGCCAGTTTACCCGCACGCGCCGCCATCCGCAGAACCGTCGCTGCCTCTGGTGCGGCGTCGAGCAACG
>CAJYRU010000043.1 GCA_913777295.1 uncultured Sphingomonas sp.
TGACCCCAGCCTTCCCTGGGGTGACGTTTCCATACGGTTGGATCAAGCTCTGAACTGCCGCCCGCAAGAAAAAGGGCGCGGCAGCCAATGGCCACCGCGCCCTGATCCGTGACGCAATGCGTGCAGCTGATTACTCGGCGGCGGTCGCCTTGGCCGGACGCGGATCGCGGCGCTCGGCGATACGCGCCGACTTGCCGGTGCGGCCACGCAGATAATAGAGCTTCGCGCGACGCACGACACCGCGGCGCACGACTTCGATCGAATCGATGTTCGGCGAGTAGAGCGGGAAGACGCGCTCCACGCCTTCGCCGAAGCTCATCTTGCGGACGGTGAACGACGAACCCATGCCGGCGTTCGAACGCGCGATGCACACGCCTTCGTAGTTCTGCACGCGGGTCCGCTCGCCTTCGACGACCTTCACGCCGACCTTGAGGGTGTCACCGGCGCGGAATTCGGGGATCGACTTCGATTCGAGGAACTTCGCGATCTGTTCCGCTTCGAGCGTCTGGAGGAGGTTCATGTCTTCTGACCTTCGTCTTGTCTGTGCGCACCAGAGGGCGAACGGTCCCGAGCGTCGACATGACGCTCCCACAGGTCCGGCCGCCATAGCCGTGTATCGGATTCGGACCGTGCCTTGCGCCACGCCGCGATCCGCGCATGATCCCCCGATCGCAACACTTCGGGGATCACACGCCCTTCCCACTCATAGGGTCGGGTGTATTGAGGATATTCGAGAAGGCCGCTTTCGAAGCTCTCCTCGATACCACTCGAAGCCGCGCCCATTACGCCGGGAAGCAGCCGAACGCAAGCATCCAGCAGCACCAGCGCGCCCATTTCCCCGCCCGACAGGACATAATCGCCGATCGCGACGGGTTCGATGTCGCGCGCCTCGAACAGGCGTTCGTCGAACCCCTCGAACCGGCCGCACAGGATGATCGCGCCGGGGCCATCGGCAAGCTCGCGCACCCGCGCCTGGGTCAGCGCCCTGCCCCGCGGGGTCATGGCCAGCACCGGACGCCCGTCGCGCACGCTGTCCAGCGCCGACGCCAGCACGTCCGCGCGCAGCACCATCCCTGCGCCGCCGCCCGCCGGGGTGTCGTCGACCGAGCGATGCCGGTCGGTCGCAAAGTCACGGATCTGCACGGCATCCAGCGACCAGCGTTCCTCGCGCAATGCCCGCCCGGCGAGCGAAACGCCCAACGGCCCGGGAAACATTTCGGGATAGAGGGTCAGGACGGTCGCGGCAAAGGTCATGGCGACAGCCTCTGCCCGCATGTGGCCGGGAACGAAAGCCCCCGCCCCGTCATTTGCCTGTCCATGCCTGCCCCTGCTCCTCCGCCCGACGCCGGGACGATCGATTGCGCCATCATCGGCGCGGGTCCCGCCGGCCTGACCGCGGCCATCTATCTGGCACGCTTCCGCCTGACCATCCGCCTGTTCGACTGCGGATCGAGCCGCGCGGCAATGATCCCGCGCACGCACAACCATGCGGGCTTCCCCGGCGGCATTGCCGGTCGCGACCTGCTGGCCAAGATGCATCAGCAGGCGCGCGATTATGGCGCGACCTGCGAAGCGGCGACGGTCACCGCGATCGAGCCGTTCGGCGAGGATTTCGTCGTCCGCACCGACCGCAGCACGCTCCGCGCGCGAACCGTGCTGCTGGCGACCGGCGTCGTCAATCACCGTCCCGCCGGGCTGGACGATGCGACGCACGACGATGCGCTGCAACGCGGATTGCTGCGCTACTGCCCGATCTGCGATGGTTATGAAGTGACCGACCGGCGGGTCGGCGTCATCGGGACCGGCGATCACGGGATGCGCGAGGCGCTGTTCCTGCGCGGCTACACCGCCGATGTGACGCTGATCGCGCCGGAGGGCGGCCATACCCTCGACAACGCCTGTCGCGACGCGCTGGACGCCGGTGGCATCGTGCGGGTCGATGGTCCGTGCGGCGAGTATCGGATCGATGGCGACCGTTTCGTCGTCCGCACGGCAAGTGGCGAGTTGGCGTTCGACAGCGTCTATCCCGCACTGGGATCGCACATCCGTTCCGAACTGGCGATCGCCGCCGGCGCACGGGCGAATAGGGATGGCTGCCTGGAGGTCGACGATCACCAGCGAACCTCGGTACCCGGCCTGTTCGCGGCGGGCGACGTGGTAAAGGGTCTCGACCAGATCAGCCATGCGATGGGGGAAGCCGGGGTTGCGGCGACCACGATACGCAACCTGCTGGCGGAACGTCGGCCGCTACGGCGCTGACGGCTTGTCGTGCTCGGTATCCTGCCATAGCAATGGCGGCCAATGTGCAGATGCCTGTTCCTCATCGCGGCGCTGCTGCCCGCCCTGCCAGCGCAGGCGCAATCGTTCGACCGCATCCTCGCCGCCGCGGCCGAGCGGGCAGCGGCTCGCGACTGTTCGGCCGGGGAAGCGGGTGAGATCACGGTCTGCGGCGACCGCGACCGAGGCGAACGCTTCCGCCTGCCGCTGCCGACGGTACGCGAATTCGGCGAACAGGGTGCGGTGGCCGGCGAAGTGCCGGCGCCCTCGACGCAGGACCCGTTCCTCTCGGGCTGCGGCATGTTCCGCGGTCAGCGCCGCTGTTCCCGGCGGGAGGCCGAAGCCTATGGCTATGGGCGCGGTCGCGATCCGGTAACGCTGGTGGGGCGGCTGGTAACAGCCGTGGTCGATCCGGATGCCGAACTGAGTCCGCCACCGACCGTGCCGCCGCGGGACCGATGATCGTTACGCATCTGGCTTGATCGTCGGCGGAAGCAATCGTATTCGAACCATCGTGACCGAGACGACGTTCCGCCAGCTTTTCTACACCAGTCGCAGCGCGCCTGGTGTCGATGTCGATCAAATCCTGCAACAATCCCGCCACAACAATGCGGTCGACGGGATCACCGGCCTGCTATGGCATGACGGCACCCATTTCGTGCAGGTGATTGAGGGGCCGCAGTCCAGCGTCGCATCGGCCTATGCCCGTATCGCGGGCGATCCCCGGCACAGCGAGTTGACGATCCTGTCGGACCGGACGGTCGACAATCGCGAATTCGGCTATTGGAGCATGGAGCGCGCCACCCGATCGCTCGAAGGTGGCGAAGCCGCGCTGGCACGGATCGAACGGCGGCTGGCCGGTGCGCCGGAATCCCTGCGACAGGCCTTTACCGCCGCCGCGACGCGGTAAGAATCAATCGACCGCGAACAGCGCGTCGACCACCAGCCGTTCGGCATTCCATTCGGGCACGGCATGGGGCTGCATCGGCACCATGAACCGCTTACCGCCGGGCCGTTCGATCTCGATCACGTCGCCGGCACCGAAATCGTCGATCGCGACCACCTGCCCCAGCGCTTCGCCCGTGTCCGACACAACCGGCAGGCCGAGCAGGTCGGCATGGTAATATTCGCCTTCGCCCAGCGGGGGCAGTTGATCGCGCGGGATCCACAGCTCGGTGCCGCGCATCGCCTCCGCCTTGTTGCGGTCGGTGATCTCGCGGAACTTGCCGATCGCGCCATTGGTGGCGGGACGCACCGACGCGAGGGTCAGCGCGCCGCCGTTGAGCTTAGAATAGGCCGACAGGTCGTCGGTAAACAGCTTCAGCCGGACTTCGCCGTTCAGCCCATGCGCGCCGGCGATCGCCGCCAACACGACACGGCTGCGGTCACCCGCGACGTCAGGCGTCGGGCGAACCTTCGCCGCCGGCGGGGGCGTCGTCGCTGCCTTCGGCGGGGTCTTCCGCCGATTGGCCGACATTGGTGGCGTCTTCGTCATGGGCCGATTGTTCTTCGGGATCGATCATGCGTCATGCTCCTGCTCGGGAAGAGCGGGAACGCACGACGCCGATCAAAAGGTGCCGGCACGCCGCGAACGACGCGCCGGCACATCCTGTTATGCTTCGGCGGTTTCGGCCGGAGCGTTGGCGGCTTCTTCAGCAGCCTTCGCCTTTTCGGCGCGCTCTTCCGCCCGCTCGACGGCCTTCTCGCCCGGCTTGCCCTTGGTCGGGTTGTTGCGGGCGGCGCGTTCCTTCACGCCGGCCTTGTCGAGGAAGCGGGCAACGCGGTCGGTCGGCTGCGCGCCGACGCCCAGCCAGTGGGTCGCACGCTCGGCGTCGAGGACGACGCGCTTCTCGTCTTCCTTGCCCAGCAGCGGGTTGTAGGTGCCGATCTTCTCGATGAAGCGGCCGTCGCGCGGGCTGCGCGCATCGGCGACGACGATGCGGTAGTACGGACGCTTCTTCGAGCCACCACGCGACAGACGGATGCTGAGTGCCATTATTCTTCTTCCTTCGTTGGTCTGTGTAAGCCGGTTCCGACCGGCAGTTACTTCTTCTTGATAAGGTTTTCGAAGCCCGGGGGCAGTTGCGGCATCCCGCCGCCATTGCCACCCATGCCGCCGCCAAGGCCGGGCAGGCCGGGCATTTCACCGCCCGCCTTGCTCATCAGGTCGCCAAGGCCCGGACCGCCGAGCGCATTGCCCAGGCCGCCCATGCCGCCCTTGCCCAGCATCGCCATCATGCCCTTGATGCCGCCCATCTTCTTGAGCTTCTTCATGGCGGTCTGCATTTCCTGGTGCATCTTCAACAGCTTGTTGATGTCCTGCACCGTCG